>JANOUE010000047.1:0-85755 GCA_031416755.1 Hyphomicrobiales bacterium | reverse complement strand
CGTGGGCGCCGACCGGCCAGGCCCTGCTCGCGGACGCCGCGCATCATTTTCGATTATTCCACCGTGCCACCCACCGCAAGCTTGGTGGCCTCGCATCTCGGCTTGAAAATCATGGGCCTCGCCATGGGCATGATCTCTGGCGGCCATGCGCTGGGTGGAGCCGTGGGCGCATTTGCCGGCGGCTATCTGTTTGACCTCTTTGCGCGGTACACTGAATTGTGGTGGCTGGCCTTTGGCACGGCGGTTCTGGCCGGATTGCTGGTTTATACCTTGCGTGAAAATCGTGGGCAAGCGGGCGTGGAGATGGCTGCAGCGCATTAGCAGGGTGCTTCGAGGCCGTGTCCCGCGCACCTCAGCATGAGGGTTAATTGACACCTCAATTGGTCAGTATTTTAACCCTCACCCTGAGGTGCGAGCTATGCCGCAAAACCCCTTGGGGTTTTCGGCTAAGCGAGCCTCGAAGGGTTACTTCACCGGAATATGAATCTCCACTTTGGCACCTGGCCCCCGTCTTTCACTTCGGCCCCGGCGAGATAATCCATATAAGCGGTTTCTTTTGAAACTGCGCCGCCTTCGCCAAAATCGTGGGCTACCCCATAAGCCTTCATGCCAACTTGGCCGTCGATGCGCCCAAAATCCTCCATCAGCTTTTCCCACTGCAATTTCATGCCGGCATCCGGCCCCACTTTATAACGCTGGTTGACGCCTGCGAGAATGAGCGGGGCAGAGGTTTCAATGCGAATGGGTTGGGGCATGAGAATGACTATCTTCTATAGTTTTGAAGTATATAATCAGCTTATGACAATTACACAAATTGCACCACCGTTGTGGGCTAAAGATAGGCTAACCGAGTATATTGAGAACTGTCGAATAAACCAATTCGCCACATTTTTTAATCACCCAGCTTTCAAATTATTGTTAGAGATTGACGATTGCTTTTTTAAGGTTTTAGACAAGCCAATAAATCCACGCCCATGGTTCCCTTTCCAGTTTATTCACCGTTCTCATAGTTCATGGCGGGCTGCATGTGGGATGGTGATGGCCGGGCAAGTTCAAGAAGCCAATGCCATGTTGCGCTTGAGTTTAGAAACCGCTGCTTACGGATATTATATTAGCACCGATAATTCAATTGCTGAGGCTTGGATCAAAAGAAATGATGGAGCAACTCAACTGCGCGAATTCAAGAAAAAGTTTCAACATGTCGCGATTAAGAAAAAGATAGTTGATGACGCCAACAAGCTTGGGAGTGTTTTTGAACAACTTTACGAGCGCACAATTGACTATGGTGCCCATCCCAACGAGCGCGGATTTTCTTTAAACTCTAGTATTAAAAAGGGAGCCGATACTATCGAATTTCTTCAGATTTACCTGCAAGGCAACGGGCTGCCTTTAGATTTTGCACTTAAATCGACAGTACAGATTGGAGTTTGGAATTTAGGTATATTTCAATTGGTATATCCACAAAAATGGGAACTTCTAGGTTTGAAAGCCAAGTTAGAAGAATTCTGGCATGTTCTTTGAAATCGAACAAGAAGCCGATGGACGCTGGATTGCCGAAGTGCCGGAGCTTGCAGGTGTGTTAGCTTATGGCGCGACTGAAGTGGAAGCTATCGCGAATGTGAAGGCTTTGGTTGCTCAGGTTATTGCAGAGCGGGTTAAATTTGGAGAACTTTCAATCCTATAGCCGCAATACCGTCGAAAGTCGCGATGACGGTTCAGAGTGGGAGCGAGATAGTATGCGTGCGATTTGACATCCCCCCCCATTTCCCCTATCTCCCCTCACATCCTAAGACGCTTTTCAAACGTCTCGAGGCTTTTTGCACATGGGGCGCTTGTTCCCGGGAGGCAACCTAGCCCACATCCGGCAGCGAGTTTCGCTCCCGGGTGATTTTTCGTTTGGACTGCGCCACACATATAACTGTCATCCCCGCATTTATTGCGGGGACCCATGTTTAAAGCAAGCGCAGAGCTTGAATTAAAGATGGGTTGCCGGAACAAGTCCGGCAATGACAACCAATTAAAATTGCTGAGACCTGAATGTTTGAAACTTTAAGTGATCGTCTGTCTGGCATATTCGATAAGCTCACCGGAAGGGGTGCGCTGTCGGAGGCTGATGTCGATACGGCGATGCGCGAAGTGAGGCGCGCCCTGCTTGAAGCCGACGTGGCGCTCGAAGTTGTTAAATCCTTCACCGAAAAAGTGCGCACCCTTGCAGTGGGTGCTGATGTTGTAAAATCGATCAAGCCCGGCCAGATGGTTGTGAAAATTGTTCACGACACTTTGGTTGAAACTTTAGGCTCTGATCAGTCCGCATTAAATTTGCGCGCCTCACCTCCCGTTGCAATTCTGATGGTGGGCCTCCAAGGCTCCGGCAAAACCACCACCACCGCGAAAATTGCCAAGCGCTTAACTGAGCGTGAAAAGCGCAAAGTTTTGATGGCATCCCTCGATACAAGGCGGCCCGCAGCCCAAGAGCAACTCGCCATCCTCGGCACCCAAGTAAACGTCAACACGCTGCCCATCGTCAAGGGCGAAACGCCAATTCAAATCGCCAAGCGCGCCATGAGTGAAGCCCGTAAAGGCGCTTATGATGTGGTGCTGCTCGACACCGCTGGCCGCTTGCACATTGATGAAGAATTGCTGGCCGAAGCAGCCGCCGTGCGTGATATTTGCAAACCCAAAGAAACCTTGCTCGTCGTCGATGCGCTGACTGGCCAAGACGCTGTGAATCTCGCCAGAAGCTTTGACGAAAAAATCGGCATCACCGGCATCGTGCTCACCCGCATTGATGGCGATGGCCGTGGCGGTGCTGCCCTTTCCATGCGCGCTGTTACAGGCAAGCCGATTAAATTATTAGGCACTGGCGAAAAGCTTGATGGACTTGAAGATTTCCACCCCGACCGCATCGCTGGCCGCATTCTGGGCATGGGCGATGTGGTGTCTCTGGTTGAACGTGCAGCCCTTGATATTGACCACGACAAAGCCAAGAAAATTGCCGAACGCATGCGCAAAGGCGCATTTGATTTGAATGATTTGGCCGATCAGCTGCGCCAGATTGAAAAGCTTGGCGGCATGGGCGGCATCATGAACATGTTGCCCGGCATGGGCAAAGTGAAAAAACAAATGGCAGGCATGGACCTTCAGAAAAAAGTTTTTAATCAACAGCTCGCCATCATTGGCTCGATGACCAAGCAAGAACGCCGCAATCCAAAAATTATGGATGGCAAGCGCAAGAAGCGCGTGGCCGCAGGCTCTGGCACCAAGGTCGAAGAAATTAACAAGCTGCTCAAAATGCACCTGCAAATGGCTGGCATGATGAAGCAAATGGGCCAAGGCAAAGGCATGCTGGGTAAAATGATGGGAGGCCAGGCCGCTCCTTCGGAAGCTGAAATGGAAAAGATGCAAGCCGAGTTAGCTGGCCTCGATCCCAATGCCCTGCCACCCGATATGCAAGAACTCTTAAACGCGCCCCAATCAAAGCCCGCCTTGCCGGGTCCAGGCGCAACGATGCTACCAGGTTTGGGAGGGCTGCCTGGCTTAGGCGGCTCACCGTTCAAAGGTTTTCCCGGTTTTGGGAAGAAGAAATAATTTAATCAATAGGAGAACTACCCATGTCACTTAAAATCCGCCTTGCGCGCGCAGGTTCCAAAAAGCGCCCATATTATCACATCGTAGTTGCCGCAGCGACCAGCCCTCGTGATGGCAAGTTCATCGACGTGATCGGTGCATTTAATCCGATGCTCGCCAAGGACGCTGTCGACCGGGTGAAACTTGATGGTGTGAAAGCTGCTGAGTGGATGAAAAAGGGTGCCCAACCAACCGACCGGGTTCTGCGTTTCCTTGATGCAATTGGTGTGGCAAAACGCCCGGTGCGCAACAACCCAACCAAAGCTCTGCCAGGCAAGAAGCGTTTAGAGCGCGAAAAGCTTGCTGAAGCTGCTTTAGCAAAAGTAGCCGCTGCTGAAGCCGCAGCCGTTGCTGCTGCTCAGGCCGCTGCAGCAGCTGCCACTGCCGCTCCAGCTGAAACACCAGCTGCTTAAAATTATGAGTGTCATGTCCCTCGCCCTTCGAGGCCGCTTTAGGCACCTCAGGGTGAGGGACATTTTTATGCATCCTTCATGCGGAGGTGCTTTGCGTGAGCGAAGCCTCGAAGCATGGGCCACAGGCACGGATTCTCGTCGGTGTCATAATTGGCGCCCACGGCATTCGCGGTGACGTGAAATTAAAAAGCTTCACTGCGGATCCCAAAGCCATAGCATCCTATGGCCCACTTGTATCGCCAACGGGCGAGATTTTTGAAATCACCCGCCTGAAATTGCAAGTTGAAGATTTCATCTGTACACTGAAGAATGTTGTCGATCGCAACAAAGCTGAAACCTTAAAAGGCACCGAGCTTTTCATCACCCGCGCGCAATTGCCCAAAGATGAACTCTATCTGCACGATCTGATTGGCGTAGCCATTTATAATGGCGATGCGGCATTAGGCACTATCATAGCCATTGAAAATTTTGGAGCTGGCGATTTGATTGAAGTGAAAATTGCAGGGCGTGCTGACACGGTGTTGATTCCCTATAACAATGCATTCATTGTTGAAGCTTCAAAAGAAAAAGTCGTGGTAAACTTGCCGGATGATTATTTGGATGAAAAATAAATCACCAAAAACTTCCCTCACGCTGAGGCGCTCGCCCTTGCGAGCCTCGAAGCGCCACGGAATTTGCGGCAAGATCCTTCGAGGCTCGCAATCGCTCGCACCTCAGGGTGAGGGGTATTAATGACCTTCCGCGCCACCATCCTCACCCTGTTCCCTGATATGTTTCCAGGAACCCTTGGCCACTCTCTCGCGGGCAAAGCCTTGACCGAAGGCAAATGGTCTTACGATGCCCATGACATCCGAAGCTTCGCCACTGACCGCCACAGAACCGTGGATGATCACCCCGCAGGCGGAGGTGCGGGCATGGTGTTAAAGCCAGATATTCTGGCCCGCGCGATTGACGCAACTCCGCACCAAGGCCCGCGCCTGCTGATGAGCCCACGGGGCATTCCTTTCACGCAGAGCCTTGCCCGTGAATTGGCGAATGGCGAAGGCTGCATGATCATTTGCGGCCGATTTGAAGGCTATGATGAGCGCGTGATTGCCAGCCGAAACTTGGCTGAAGTTTCAATTGGCGATTTTATTCTGTCTGGCGGAGAGCCAGCAGCCATGACAATGTTGGATTCCATCATCAGGCTTCTGCCCGGCGTGATGGGCCATGAAGCAAGCCATGCCGAAGAAAGTTTTGAGGATGGTTTGCTTGAACACCCGCATTACACCAAACCCCGCGTTTGGGAAGGTCTTGAAACTCCAGAGATTTTGGCCTCCGGCGACCATAAAGCCATTGCTAAATGGAAGCTCCAACAGCGCGAAGAATTAACTAAAACCCGCAGGCCCGATCTTTGGGCAAAATATGTCAAGAGCAAAGGTTGACTTTTCCCTAGCCTTGCAGTTAGAAGCCACCAACTTTGAACACAGGATACTTAAAATGAATATCATTGCGCAGCTTGAAAAAGAGCAAATTGCCATCATTGCAGCCAAGCGCCAAGTTCCAGCTTTCGCCCCAGGCGATACGCTGATTGTAAACGTAAAGGTAGTTGAAGGTGAGCGCACCCGCGTCCAAGCCTATGAAGGCCTGTGCATTGCCCGTGCTGGCGGCAGCATCAACGAGAACTTCACGGTTCGCAAAATGTCTTATGGTGAAGGCGTTGAACGGGTGTTCCCGCTTTACTCGCCAATGATTGACTCAATCAAGGTGATCCGCCGCGGTAAAGTGCGTCGTGCGAAATTATATTACCTCAAGGGCCTCACCGGCAAGCGCGCCCGCATCACCGAAAAGCTCACCTACAATACCAAGGTAGCAGCTCCCGTGGTTGCAAAAGCCGAATAATTTTTTCCGTCAGAAATTTAAAACGGGCCAGTCGCAAGACTGGCCCTTTTGTTTAGGAAATGCTTTGGCCAGTCTTTTTCCAATCAGCCAAAAATGATTCAATGCCTTTATCAGTGAGTGGATGTTTGACAAGGCTCTTGAGAACTGCCGGCGGTGCCGTGGCATAATCGGCGCCAATCAATGCCGCCTCACGAATGTGATTGGGAGTGCGGATCGAAGCGGCTAAAATATTCGTATCAAAATCAAAGTTGTCATAGATTTGGCGAATCTCCGAAATCAAATCCATGCCATTAATGTTGATGTCATCAAGCCTGCCTATAAAAGGCGAGATGAAAGTGGCACCGGCCTTGGCCGCAAGCAAGGCTTGGTTGGCACTGAAACATAACGTGACATTCACCATGGTGCCTTCTGATGAAAACACTTTGCAAGCTTTCAAGCCTTCAACTGTGAGCGGCACTTTAATGGCCACATTCTTGGCAAGTTTGCGCAAGATGTTTCCTTCTTTAATCATGCCGTCAAAATCCAAGGCCGCCACCTCAGCACTCACCGGACCATCAACGAAACTGCAAATTTCGGCAATCACCTCTTTGAAGGGTCGGCCCGATTTTGCAATCAGCGATGGATTGGTGGTCACTCCATCGAGAAGCCCCATGTCTTTGATTTCACGAATCTCGGTAACATCGGCAGTATCAACAAAAAATTTCATGTGTTGGTCCTTTCCAAAATACGGCTCTTAATGTGATCGACGGAACCTGTGCCCAGTGGCTTGCCATCAAGCATAGTAACGGGCGTTATCAAACGCAAACTATTGGTTCTAAAAACCGCATCCGCAGAAAAAACATCTGCCACTGAAACAATTTCTTCGCGCGCTTCCGGCAAAAGTTTTGCTCTGGCAATGCCACAAAGAATGCCTTGATCTGCACGCGGCGTTATGAGCTGGTTGTCTTTGATCAAAAACAAATTGCCAATGCTGGTGCAGGCAACATTTCCAACTGTGTTCAACATCAAGGCATCATCGGCACGCGCCACCACCTCGCGCGCTGCGGCAATATTATCAATGTAAGAGAGGGTTTTGAGCCGTGAGGAAGGTGCCGTTGCATTGCGCCTTATTGCAGATGTCGCAAGCACTATTGTTTGCCCGTGCGAAAGTTCAAACTGCGTTAGCACGATCATCAAATTAGGCTTAGCACCATGCCCAGCCAAGGCCCGTGGCTGAACCACCCCGCGTGTGAGAGTGATGCGCAACGACGAAAAAGGAAATTCATTGCGCTTCAAAACCGCCGCAATGCCAGCTCTAATTTTTTCGGCATCAAATCCAATGCCTAACTCGCTGGCAGATTTTTCCATACGGGTTACATGCTCATCAAGCCAAATCACGCGGCTGCCATAAACCGCAATGGTTTCAAACAGACCATCACCCAACGTCAAGCCGCGATCAGCAGAGTCGAGCTTCAAAAGACCATCAACCAACGCACCATTAAACCACGCAATACTCATTTGACCACCTTCAGAAAATTGCGCAGCAGATCATAGCCATGCTCCGTGAGAATTGACTCCGGGTGAAACTGAACGCCGAATGTCGGGTGCAACTTATGTTGCAATCCCATAATTTCTCCATTGCCAGACCATGCCGTCACCGTAAGTTCCGTATGCGCAACATTTTCTACAATCAATGAATGATATCGCCCCGCTGAAAACTTTTGCGGAATGCCTTTGAAGAGGCCAGTATCACTATGTTCAATTTCCGAACTGTCGCCATGCATGGGTCGTTTTGCGCGGGTAACCACGCCACCAAACACCTCACCAATCACTTGATGCCCGAGGCAAATACCAAGAATTGGCAGCTTGCCGGAATATTCCCGCACAATCTGCAAAGATGCGCCAGCTTGCAGGGGCGCACAAGGCCCCGGAGAAATGACCAAGGCACTTGCGTTGAGATCAGCATCTACAATCTGATCATTACGCACCACGCGCGTTTTGCAACCCAGCTCTTCAAAATAGCGCGCCACATTGAAAACAAAGCTATCATAATTATCAACAATGAGAATCATGGCGCAAAGGCCTCCATGATGCGTTTGATTTTTGTGAGGCTTTCTTCATATTCTGCAGCAGGATTTGAACGCGCGGTAATTCCCCCACCACCTGAAACATGCGCCTTGCCACTTGCAAACAATGCAGTGCGAATGGCGATATTAAAATCGCACGCACCGTTAAAACCAAGATAGCCAATGGCTCCACAATAAACTCCGCGCGCCTGCCCCTCCAATTCCGCTATAATTTCCATGGCGCGAATTTTTGGTGCACCGGTTATCGACCCGCCCGGAAAAATTGCAGCCAGCACATCGACCAAATCTATCCCTTCTCGCAAATCGCCACGCACGACAGAAACCAAATGGTGCACATTGGCATAGGTTTCCAAACCACACAGCACCGGAACTTTAACGGTGCCAGGTTTTGCAATGCGCGAGATGTCATTGCGCAATAAATCGACAATCATCACATTTTCTGCGCGATCTTTTCGGCTCGCTTGAAGCTCCACAATAAGTTCCGCATCACGCACTTCATTGTCATCACGCCGACGCGTGCCTTTGATGGGGCGCGCTTCAACCACGCGGTTTTCAACTTCAAGCAACCGCTCCGGCGAGCTTGAAACAATCTGCAACTCACCGTAGTCAAGATAGGCCGCAAAGGTTGCAGGGTTGAATTCTCGTAAACGTTGATAAAATGAAAAGGCACTAAATCCATCTGGAATTTCCGCTTTAAAACATTGCGTGATATTCGCCTGAAAAATATCGCCAGCCAAAATATAGTCGATGGTTTTTTGGATGGCCGCTTCATAGTCAGCGCGGAGAAAATTTGATGCCCAATTTTCGACAACATGCGAGCCAGAATAATCGGCTTTGCGTTTGAGCAGTTTTTCAAGCGCTTCAGCATCTTTTTCATCGCGCGAAACAATCCAGGCTTTTTCCTGCAGATGATCAAAACTGATCACCGTGTCATAGACATGCAACATGAGATCAGGGCAGATCCTATCAAAATCTGGCACTTTGGAATGAGGCTCAAATGCGCGCCCAAACTCATAGGAAATATACCCAGCAAGTCCACCTTGAAACGGCGGCAAGCCCGCAATAGTTTCTTGCACACGCCCATCCAGAACTGCACGAATGCTGGCTGGTGAACAATCGCGCAAGCTGGCAGATGGATTACAGGCAAGATAAGAATAACGCCCCAAATGCTCATGGCGCATCACACTTTCCAGCAAAGTCACGTGGCTCTCGCCCCGCAGCCTTGCGGCAAGCGATGCCGGCTCCCGATATAAAATTTCGCGGAAATAAGGTTTCATCTCTAACTATATAAAGCTGGATGCAAATTACTTCAAAGTCTATTCCTAACACTATGACCGCCGATTCTGCTCAATTTGCTGATGTTCTGCTGCCTCTGGCGCTAGACACTGCTTATTCATATCGTGTTCCCTTTGGCATGAGCATAGCTGCTGGCAATTATGTGGAGGTGCCTCTTGGTCCGCGCGCGGTGATTGGTGTGTGTTGGGCCGTTCGCCCCCAGGTGGCCACGAACATGAAAATGCGCGATGTGACCCAGGTCTTCGACATGCCGCCAATGACCGAAGCACACCGAAAATTTGTCGATTGGTTAGCGGCTTATTATTTAGAGCCCGCTGGCAATGTGTTGCGCATGGTACTGCGCGTGCCGTCGGCCTTTGAAGCTGCCAGACAAAATATTGCATACCGCGCCAGTGGTGCAAGGCCTGCAAAACTCAACGCTCAACGCGAGAAAGTTTTAGCAGTCGCAGGCCAGGGCTTTGCCATGAAAGCCTCCGAATTGGCAGAAGCAGCAGGTGTTGGTGTATCCGTTGTAAAAGCCTTGGTGACAGCGGGTGCGCTGGAGCCTGTGGCCCTGCCAGCGCACCGAAGTTTTGCTGAGCCCGATTTGAATGCGGGTGGCTACAAGCTGAGCAAGGACCAATCTGTTGCAGCGGCAGCCCTTCGGCAGATGGTGGCAAGCCGCGCCCATAAAGTGATGTTGCTTGACGGCGTCACAGGCTCGGGCAAAACTGAGGTTTATTTTGAAGCCATGGCTGCGGCATTGGCAGCGGGCAAGCAAGTTTTATTGCTGCTCCCGGAAATTGCCCTCACGGCGCAATTCATCGCCCGAGTGGAGGCCCGCTTTGGCTGCGAACCCGCACAATGGCATTCAGAGCTTCGCCCTAGGGAGCGTGAGCGCGTCTGGCGGGGAGTGGCCGAAGCCAAGGCGCGCATTGTTGTGGGGGCAAGGTCAGCACTGTTCTTGCCTTGGGCCAAACTCGGCCTCATCATAGTCGATGAAGAGCATGAAAGTGCCTATAAGCAAGATGAAGGTGTTCCATATCACGCGCGGGATATGGCGGTACTTTACGGCTCGGTGGGAAAATTTCCGGTGGTTCTTTCTTCGGCAACGCCATCGCTTGAAACTCTCGTCAATGTGGACCGTGAACGCTATAGCGTGGTCAAACTGAAAGACCGCCACGGCAGGCGCGAATTACCGGAAACCCAACGCATTGATATGACGCTGGAGAAGCTGGATGCAGGCACCTGGCTTTCAGCGCCGCTGGTTGAAGCTGTTGCCACCACTTTGGCTGCAGGCGATCAAGCTTTGCTTTTCCTCAATCGCCGCGGCTTTGCTCCACTCACGCTGTGCCGGTCTTGCGGCCACCGTTTGCATTGTCCCGATTGTGCCGCTGCCATGGTGGAACACCGCTTCCGCCACATTTTGATGTGCCATCATTGCGGCCATCAAGAACCAGTTCCGAAAGCTTGCCCCGAATGCAAGACCGAGGACAATATGGTGCCAGTCGGGCCCGGAATTGAACGGCTTGCCGAAGAAGTAACAAAACTTTTTCCCGAAGCTCGTACTGCAATTCTCTCGAGTGATCTCTCGCGCGGTGTCAGCTTACGAGAAACCTTGCGCGGCGTGGAACAAGGTGATTTCAATTTGGTTCTTGGAACGCAATTGGTTGCCAAGGGTCACCACTTCCCTCACCTTACCTTGGTGGGTGTGGTTGATGCTGACTTGGCTTTGGAATCCTCTGATCCCCGCGCTGGCGAGCGCACCTGGGCCTTGTTGGCACAGGTGGCGGGCAGGGCAGGCCGCGGTGCAAAACCGGGCCGTGCTTTGGTGCAAACTTATTTGCCCCAGCATCCCCTCATGCAAGCCTTGGTGCAATCGGATCGCGATGCTTATTTGGAAACCGAAAAGAAAATTCGCGTAGCGGTAAATCTGCCACCGCATGGGCGCTTGGCTGCTTTGGTTATCTCGGGAAATGAAGCTGCTGCGACCGAACGTTTCGCACGGGCTTTGGCGCAGAAGGCTCCACTTGCCAATGGTGTAACAGTTCTTGGTCCGGCTCCTGCCCCCATCGCCATTGTGCGCGGAAGGCACCGTTGGCGTCTTTTGGTCAAGGCCAACCGCGATGTAAATATTCAAGGCTTCTTGCGCGAATGGTTAAAGGATGTGAAGCCTAAGGGCCCAATCAAGCTTCACATTGATGTTGATCCCTATAACTTCTTATAGAAACCGCCATTCCATTTTATTCTTGTAAACTTCCCCTGGCCTTACCACAGCACTCGGGAAGTTCTCATGATTAGGCGCATCGGGGTAATTTTGCGGTTCGATGGCTAAAGCTTGGCCCTGCTGTAGAAATCCATCCTTCGAAGGCACAGTGCCATTCCAGTGAATAGCTGTGTACATTTGTATCGCACATTCGGTCGTCCACACCTCCATGCAGCGACCAGAATCAGGATCACGCAACGTCAAACCATGCTTCAAATCTCCGCGCGGTGCATCAAGGCAAAAGCAATTATCATAAAGCTCAGCAATGGCGCGCAGCTTGCGAAAATCCCAACGCGTGCCCTCCACTTTGCGAATTTCTCCGGTCGGTAAAAGCTCTTCACTCAAAGGCAAATAATGACTCGCAGGAATTTGCAATTCTTGTTCGAGGACAGACCCTGTTCCAGCCATATTCCAATAGGCGTGATTGGTGAGATTAATAACTGTTGGTTTGGTTGTGGTCGCCGCAAGCTCAAGCGATAAAACATTATCTTTCAATTTATAAATTGCTGTAGCCTCAACCGCACCAGGGTAACCTTGGTCACCATCAACTACGTTATGGCTGAACCAAATTGAATGCTCATCTGCATCGACATTCCAGACTGAGTTGCAGAAATTCACTGGCCCGCCATGCAGTTGATAATCGCCACGGTTTGGCACCAGCACAATAATTTTTCCATCAAGTTGAAAGCGCGCCTTTGTAATGCGGCCTGCAATACGCCCACACACTGCACCAGCCGACTGATCGCCAGTTGCCACATTAAAATTAAGTGCATTGCCAAAAACTACATCAACACCGTCAATGAACAATGATTGCAGTCTGGCACCCACCGGATCAAAGATAGCGTGAATGCGGTTGTTTCGCAGTTCCAACATTAATGATTATCCCGTGGAATGCCTTGGGTTTTGGCAATGCGTTGAAATTTAGTTGAGCCCTTGATAAGCATGCCTTGGGCCAATTGCTCAGTCGTGTTACGGAAAATTTCTTGCCACGGCGTTTGTGAAGCTGGAATTTTATAGCCACCACTGGCTTCAAGCTCAGCACGGCGCTTGGCAATCTCGGCATCAGAAATCAGCATATTGCAATCTCCCGTGTTGAGATCGATCTTAACCCGGTCGCCATTGCGCAAAATCGCGAGACCACCGCCGGCCGCTGCTTCTGGTGATGCGTTCAAAATTGAAGGAGATCCCGATGTGCCTGATTGTCGGCCATCGCCCACGCAAGGCAGCGAACGCACACCTTTCTCTAACAAATAAGTGGGTGCACGCATATTCACCACTTCGGCTGCACCTGGATATCCCAGCGGGCCAACACCACGGATAAACAAAATGGTGTTTTCATCAACGCCCAATTCTGGGTTATCGATGTTGGCATGATAATCTTCTGGGCCATCAAATACGATTGCTTTGGCTTCAAAGGCATTGGGCATTTTAGGATTAGATAAATAGCGCTGGCGGAACTCTTCCGAGATCACAGATGTTTTCATGATTGCTGAATCAAACAAATTGCCATGCAGCATTTTAAAACCAGCATTTTTCTTGATTGGGTCATCAAATTCTTTGATCACCTTGCGGTTCCACGAGAATTTGCCGCGGCAATTTTCACCAATGGTTTTACCATTGACGGTCATTGCGTTTTCATGAATCTTTCCAGCTTTCATCAGCTCGGCAACAACGGCTGGCACTCCACCAGCACGGTGATAATCTTCACCGAGATATTCTCCAGCCGGTTGCAAGTTCACCAGCAAAGGTAAATCATGGCCGTGCTTTTCCCAGTCGATCACGTCAAGCTCAACGCCTACAAGCCGCGCAATGCCGTTCAAATGATTGGGCGCATTGGTGGAGCCGCCAATTGCAGTGTTGACCATGATGGCATTTTCAAAAGCTTGCCGCGTCATAATTTTTGAGGGCGTTAAATCTTCGCGCACCATGTCCACAATGCGCTTTCCAGTTTCATAAGCCATTTGTCCACGTTCGCGGTAAGGTGCTGGAATAGCCGCATTGCCCGGCAAGCACATTCCAAGCGCTTCGGTCAGCGAATTCATGGTGGTGGCCGTGCCCATCGTATTGCAATAGCCAGCCGACGGAGCTGACGAGGCCACCAATTCCACAAAGCCATCATAATCAATTTCGCCGGTGGCTAATTTTTCACGCGCCATCCACACAATCGTGCCAGAGCCCGTGCGCTGGCCCTTGTAATCCCCATTTAACATCGGGCCCGATGACAATGCGATTGCCGGAATATCAACCGTCGCTGCCGCCATCAGACAAGCCGGTGTAGTTTTATCACAGCCAATGGTGAGCACCACGCCATCAAGCGGATAGCCATAGAGCACTTCAACCAGCGACAGATAAGCCAAGTTACGATCGAGCGAAGCGGTGGGGCGTTTTCCCGTTTCCTGAATAGGGTGAATGGGAAATTCCAGCGGAACACCGCCTGCGGCAATAATGCCGTCACGTACGCGGGCGGCCAGCTCCACATGCGAGCGATTGCAGGGCGAGAGATCAGAACCCGTCTGCGCAATACCGATAATCGGCTTGGCCCCTTGCAGCTCGCCACGGGTGAAGCCGTAATTGAGATAACGCTCCAAATAGAGCGCCGTCATATCCGCATTGTCTGGATTATCGAACCAGTTTTGCGAACGCAACGCGAAAGGCTTTTTTGGGGATTTGGTCATAACACATCTCTCAAATCATTTGTCATACATTTACAATGGTTCCTGTCAGAAAGTCTATGGCTTGCAGGCTGAATTGGCCCTAGAATGCGGAGGTAATAATTGAAGCTTGGCTTCATGACCAAATGTGACGTCCAAGTTAGTGCCCGGCCTACATTTTTTGATTCAGAAAATAGTTAACTTATCGTTAAGATTTTGCCAAAAATTTGCCACATAAAGGGCGCAAGTTTAAGTGGCTTGGGGCGTATTATGTTTACATAGGATGACCATCATGAAAACATTAAATGCATTTTTAAGTCTTTCAGCTTTGGCAGCGTCGGTCCTTTTGGCGACATCAATTTCTGCTCAAGCTGCTAATTACACTAAACGTTGTCAACAGATGGGCTTGAGCCTTGCTGAATGTTCGTGCCAGCGTGCGTTGGAATCCGGCAGCCCGCGGGCAATCCGACTGTTCCTGCATCAATATCCATTTTCTGACACGGCCTGCAACGCAAAGAACTCAACGGCTTCAAGACCTGCGACTGGCGACGGCCATGAAGACATCAACCCCTATCGGAAAGATAAGCGTTAAAACGAAAAATCAAGTTGAAACTCTTCGGAGCTGCGACAGAAAATGCCGCAGCTCTTTACTTTTCTGAAAACTCTGATTCAAAAAGTAGCAGCAGCTTGACTTGGATGATGCACTGAACCAGTTAAGGCAGTGCGTCGTCAAGATCGTTTTTGCGAAGGCTAGCAACCGCCAGTGTCGGCTTGTTTAGGTGATTGGGTTCTAAAATGAAGAGTGGAACCTGTTTCCGTCTGGCGGCGATTTCACGATAGGGCTGCTAGATTATGCCCTACGTGATGGTTAAAAATTCACTAAGATATTACCAAAAATTTGCCACAAAGAAGGTGCAAGTGCCTTAATCAAGGGGGCTGCCTTAAAATTTTTAGGATGGCCGAAATGAAAACCTTAGCTGTAGCGATAAAACTTTCCACCTTGGCAGCGACTGCGTTGATCATCGCCTCGATCTCAAGTCAGGCTGCTACAAGTTCTAAACAATGTCGTAGAATGGGCTTGAATGCCGCCGAGTGTGCTTGTCAGGATGCGCTCAATAGCGGCAGTCAACTGGCAATCAAGAAATTTCTACGGCTTTATCCGCGCTCAGACACTGCCTGCAATGCCATAAACTCGACGGCTGCGGTAAATACTACCAGTAACGATAACAGCGACAGCGGGAACCCTCCCGGCGGTGGCAATCCACCACCACCACCCACTTCAACCGATGGTGGCAAAAGCAACAACGGCTTAGGCAATGGCGGTAATCCCACTGAAGGCGATTGCTCGGGCTCAGGTTGCTCTGATTCTACCAATCCTGGCCACAACAAGTAGTCAGAGAACTTGGTTTCTCACAGGCACCAAGGTCTAAGCACCTTGGTGCCGTTTGACTGGGTTATCGGCTGGCTAGACGTCGCAGCTGCGCATGAATTGGCGTGCGTAGGTATAGTCCATGGTAATCAAACGACGGCTGAAACCGCCGTTTCTATTGAGCCATGCGCGAACCCAACCGGGATATTGTTGCATCAAGTACGCTTGCGCACCACGTTGGGACCGTGATGACACACCATATGCTGCGTGAAATCTGAAATAGGCTCCGCTGCTCAAGCAAGTTTGGCTAGAAGGCAAACTCAAAAATAAGGTGCAAGCTGAATCGCAACGTCCGGTAAATCTGACCAGCGTTCCTGCGCTGCGATAATCAGCAGTATGCAGCATGTATCTCGCTATTGTGCCGCCAGAATTGCTGGAAATCGAAACCGAACGTGCTTCGGCACGCGAAGCAGTTAGAGCGGACACGAGCATAGCGGAGAAGGCAACAGCCTTCAAGAACTTCTGAAGAAACATCCTTTGATCCCCCTCGAAAACCCCAAGGGGCATAACAGGAAATTTTCCTATAAACAGTTAATGATACATTTGTCTACATACTTGTAAAAATATCTCATAATTTGATCAATTGAACAAATTTGACCAAATGGAAAAAATAAGTCATCATTACAGCTCCAGAACAGGAGCGCGCACATGGCATCGGCAAGCAAGCTTTTGAGCAAGTCTCAATACGCAGAAAATTTTTCGGATTTGCACCCGCCTCTGAATGCTCACGAAGCCCTCGTTGAATCTGATCGCTGCTATTTCTGTTACGATGCGCCCTGCATGAAGGCCTGCCCCACGTCAATTGATATTCCCCTTTTCATCCGCGAAATTCAGGCGGGTCATCCGAAGTCAGCTGCCAAAACTATTTTCGACCAAAACATCATGGGCGGCATGTGCGCCAGAGTTTGCCCCACCGAAATCCTATGCGAAGAAGCTTGTGTGCGCGAAACCGCTGAAGGCAAACCTGTAAAAATTGGATTGTTACAGCGCTTTGCCACCGATCAAGCGATGGCCGAAAAACATCCCTACACGCGCGCCAAAGCATCGGGCAAAAAAGTGGCTATAGTCGGCGCTGGCCCGGCTGGTCTGGCCTGTGCGCACCGCCTCGCAATGCATGGCCATACAGTCACAATTTTTGAAGCCCGCAAGAAAGCTGGCGGCCTCAATGAGTTTGGCATTGCGGCTTATAAAGCGGTTGATGATTTTGCGCAGAAGGAAGTGGATTTTATCCTCGCCATCGGCGGCATTGAAATTAAAACCAATATGGCGCTGGGTAAGAAATTGAAATTGCCAGATTTGCAGCGCAACTATGATGCGGTGTTTTTAGGTGTTGGTCTTTCCGGTGTAAACGCGCTTGGTGCCACAAATGAAAATGCTGCTGGCATTGCCGATGCGGTCGGATATATTTCTGATCTGCGCCAAGCTAAAGATCTGTCCAAACTGCCAGTGGGCCGCAATGTGCTGGTGATCGGCGGTGGCATGACGGCCATTGATGTTGCCATTCAATCCAAATTGCTCGGCGCTGAAAATGTGACAATCCTTTATCGCCGTGGTGCCGCACAGATGAAGGCAAGCCGCTTTGAGCAAGAATTGGCGCAAACCAAAGGTGTTAAAATCATGCACTGGGTGATGCCGAAGAAAGTGTTGACCAAGAAAGACGCATGCGTCGGTTTACAATGCGAATACACCCATGAGAAAAACAACAAACTTGTCGGCACCGGTGAAACATTCGAATTGCCAGCCGACATGATTTTCAAAGCCATTGGCCAAACTTATCTGGACATGGTGCAAGGTGAGCTTGCACTCGAAAATGGTCGTATTAAAGTTGATGCAGAAAAACGCACATCGGTCAAAGGCATCTGGGCTGGAGGTGATTGTATTGCCGGTGGCAAAGATTTGACCGTAGCCAGTGTCGATGATGGCCGCCGCGCCGCTGAATCAATCAATCAATTTTTGCAGAGTTAATATCATGGCAGACCTTCGATCAAATTTTGTCGGCATCAAATCACCAAACCCCTTCTGGCTCGCTTCGGCCCCTCCCACTGACAAGGAATATAATGTGGTGCGAGCGTTTAAAGCGGGTTGGGGTGGCGTGGTCTGGAAAACCCTTGGCGAAGACGGCCCTCCCATCGTCAACGTCAACGGTCCGCGCTATGGCGCAATCCATGGTGCGGACCGGCGGCTTCTCGGTCTTAATAATATAGAACTGATCACCGACCGTCCGCTTGAAATCAACTTACAAGAAATCAAAAAAGTAAAACGCGAATGGCCAGACCGCGCCATGGTGGTATCTTTAATGGTGCCTTGTGAAGAAGAGCCCTGGAAAAACATTCTCGCCCGCGTTGAAGAAACTGAAGCCGATGGCGTCGAGTTGAATTTCGGTTGCCCGCACGGCATGAGCGAGCGCGGCATGGGAGCAGCAGTTGGTCAGGTGCCCGAATATATTGAAATGGTGGCACGCTGGTGCAAGCAATATACGCGCATGCCAGTCATCGTAAAACTCACACCGAACATTACAGATATTAGATTGCCAGCTCGCGCCGCTCTTAAAGGTGGGGCAGATGCTGTGTCACTGATCAACACCATTTCCTCCATCATCTCCGTTGATCTCGATAACATGGCGCCCATGCCAACCATTGATGGCAAAGGCAGCCACGGCGGCTATTGCGGCCCCGCGGTAAAACCTATTGCGCTTAATATGGTGGCCGAAATTGCGCGTGATAAACAAACCCATGGACTGCCCATTTCGGCAATCGGCGGCATCACCACCTGGCGCGATGCTGCTGAATTTATTGCAATGTCAGCAGGCACCGTGCAAGTGTGCACGGCGGCCATGACTTACGGCTTCAAAATCGTCGATGAAATGATTTCGGGCTTAGAGCGTTGGATGGACGAGAAGGGTTATGCCTCAATCGAAGATTTCAGGGGCCGGGCCGTGCACAATGTGACTGATTGGCAATATCTCAATTTGAACTACATCACCAAAGCCAAAATTGATCAAGATGCTTGCATCAAATGCGGCCGTTGTTATGCCGCTTGCGAAGACACCTCCCACCAAGCCATCATGAAAGAGAAAGATGGAATCCGCCATTTCGAAGTGATGGATGATGAGTGCGTTGCCTGCAATCTCTGTGTCGAAGTTTGCCCCGTAGAAAACTGCATCACCATGGAGCGCCAGACATCTGGCACGGATGCCCGCACCGGCAAGAAAATAAATCATGAACCCGCAAATTGGACGCAGCACCCGAATAACCCGCTGAGTGTGAAGGCTGCGCAATAGCCTGCGACAAAAATTACCGCCACCTTGAACCAAGTCAAAGCGGCTCCATATGAGAAAGAGCAACCTGTTCGCCCCAAAAGGAGGACTATTATGGCCTATAAAACCATTCTTGTTTGTCTCAATGAAATCTCGCGGGTGCCGCAACTCATTGCCGTTGCTAGACAACTGGGTATTAAATTCAATGCCCATATTGCCGGGCTCTATATTTTGCCAGGAGTGACAATTTATCCGTCGGCAGGCTATGGCGTTGGTCCCGACATATTTGACAGCACCAGAGTTTATTTCCAAGATCACCTTCCAAAAGTGAAGGCAGACTTTGAAACTGCTATGGGCCAAGACAAATTGTCATTCGATTTCCATCTGGTTGACTCATCAGATTCACTGATTGCCACGGATGTAATTGAAAATTGCCGCAATGTCGATTTGGTTTTGGTGTCAAACACCAGTCGCGAAAAAGGCGAAGGTGTAGAAAGTGATTTCGTCGAACGCATGGTTCTTGCGGCAGGTAGGCCGATTCTGATATTGCCGTATAAGGGCGATGTAATTCTGATGACTGACCAAATTATGATCGCGTGGAATAACACGCGAGAATCGTCTCGTGCTGCATTTGATGCGTTGCCGTTGCTGCAAAAAGCCAAACACACACGCATTGTCACCGCCGATGTTGCCCCACGCCGAACCATGCCTGCCGCCGCAATAGCCGCAGCTCTTGACCGGCACGGTGTAAAAACCGAAATCACCAGTGTCCATTCTGATGGCATGACAACCGGTGAAACCTTGCAACGTGCCGCCAATGACTATGGTGCCGGAATACTTGTTATGGGTGCCTATGGCCATAGCCGCTTTGCAGAACTCATATTTGGCGGAGCCACCCGTGAAGTTTTGCGGCACTTGGAGCTTCCAGTTTTAATGTCGCATTAGCACCAACACTTGCAAGAATTAGGTGAACCCGCTAGGCACCTTGCACATTCCATTTATGACAAGGTGCACCATGGCTTCCTTTAAACTCCTCCTCCTCCCCGGTGATGGCATCGGCCCCGAAGTGATGGCGGAAGTAGAAAAAATCTTGGCTTGGTTCAGCAAGCAAGGTGTTGCAACTTTCAACACAGATCGGGGCCTCGTTGGCGGTTGTGCCTATGATGCCCACGGCCAAGCCATTTCCGAATCTGATATGGCCAAAGCACAAAGTGCTGATGCAGTTTTATTTGGTGCGGTGGGCGGTCCCAAATGGGATAAAGTGCCCTATGATGCGCGCCCAGAAGCTGGCCTCTTGCGCCTGCGCAAGGACTTAGGGCTATTTGCAAACCTGCGCCCGGCGATTTGCTATCCAGCATTGGCCGATGCTTCATCACTCAAAAAGCATGTCGTCGAAGGTCTTGATATTCTGATCGTGCGCGAACTCACAGGTGGGGTTTATTTCGGTGAACCCAAAACCATCACCGATCTGGGCAATGGCCAGAAACGCGGCATTGATACCCAAGTTTATGACACGTTTGAAATTGAACGCATCACCCGCGTGGCTTTTGAACTTGCCAAAACCCGCAAGAACAAAGTGTCATCGGCTGAAAAGCGCAACGTGATGAAAACCGGTGTGCTCTGGCACGAAATTGTCACGCGCATTCACGCCACAGAATATAAGGACGCGCAGCTTGAGCATGTGCTGGCTGATAATTGCGCCATGCAATTGGTGCGCTGGCCCAAGCAATATGATGTGATCGTCACAGATAATTTGTTTGGCGATATTTTGTCAGATGTGGCCGCCATGCTCACTGGCTCGCTCGGCATGTTGCCATCCGCCTCGCTGGGTGCGCCCGATCCAAAAACCAAGCGCCGCAAAGCGCTTTTTGAACCAGTGCATGGCTCAGCCCCTGATATTGCAGGAACTGGTGCAGCAAACCCCATCGCCATGATTGCCTCATTCGGCATGTGCTTGCGCTATTCATTAGGCATGGGCGAATGGGCCGATAAAGTGGATCAAGCCATCTCCGCCGTTTTGGCCAAAGGCCTGCGCACCAAAGACATCGCAGGCGATAGTCCGGCCAACACCAGCACAACCCAAATGGGCGAAGCCATTTTGAAAGAGCTTCAGGCGCTGGCATAATGGATGGACGCGGCTTCAGTTTGGCAGATCGCATTAAAGCCTTTGGCTTTGCAATTGCCGGACTGACCAAAGCCATTAGAACCCAACACGCCCTGTGGTTTCAATTAAGCGCAGCCGCAGCAATTATTCTGCTCGGCCTCTATCTTAATGTCAGCAGAGAAGATTGGCGCTGGTTGATTGTGGCCATCGCCATGGTGATTGCTGCTGAAACCATGAACACGGCCATCGAGTTTTTGGCCGATGCCGTGACAAGAGAGCATCACGAGCTTATTGGCCATGCCAAAGATATTGCCGCTGGAGCCGTTCTGGCCGCCGCATTGGGTGCAGCAGCCATTGGCATTGTCACCTTCTGGCCTTATTTATATTAAGTATTGCGTTTCCTTGCGGCCAAAGTGCGTAGCCGCAGCGCATTCAACCGAATGAACCCTGCTGCATCTTTCTGATCATAAGCACCGCGATCATCTTCAAACGTCACCAGCTCATTTGAATAGAGCGACTTCACCGATTTGCGGCCCGCCACAATCACATTGCCCTTATAGAGTTTCAAGCGAACTGTGCCTTCCACATGCTCTTGGGATTTGTCGATCATGGCCTGCAGCATTTCCCGCTCTGGCGCAAACCAGAAGCCATAATAGATGAGTTCGGCATAGCGTGGCATAAAGCTGTCTTTGAGATGCGCTGCTTCACGGTCCAACGTAATTGATTCCATGGCGCGGTGGGCCACCAACAAAATGCTGCCGCCGGGCGTTTCATAGATCCCACGAGATTTCATGCCAACGTATCGATTCTCAACCAAATCCAATCGCCCAATACCATTATCATGGCCAAGCTGATTAAGCGCCGTGAGTAAAGTGGCCGGAGACATGGGCTTGCCATCAATAGCAACCGGATCACCATTCTTGAACTCAATGTCAATATAAGTGGGCGTATCCGGCGCATCTTCTGGCGCGATGGTGCGCTGATACACATAAGGCGGGGCTTCCACCCAAGGATCTTCCAACACTTTACCTTCGGAGGAGGAATGCAGCAAATTTGCATCCACTGAAAATGGCGCGTCGCCGCGCTTATCTTTCGGCACTGGAATTTGATGTTGTTCAGCAAAGTTGATCAAATCAGTGCGGCTCTTAAATTCCCATTCGCGCCATGGCGCGATTACTTTAATATCGGGATTCAAAGCATAGGCCGTAAGCTCAAAGCGCACCTGATCATTGCCCTTGCCAGTGGCACCGTGCGCAATAGCATCAGCCCCAGTTTCCGCGGCAATCTCAATCAAGCGCTTGGCAATCAACGGCCGCGCGATGGATGTGCCCAGCAGATATACGCCTTCATACACAGCATTGGCACGGAACATCGGGAACACGAAATCGCGCACAAATTCTTCACGCACATCTTCCACATAAATGTTTTTAATGCCCATCAACTCGGCTTTTTTGCGTGCCGGCTCCAACTCACCACCTTGACCCAAATCAGCCGTAAAGGTCACAACCTCAGCGCCATATTCAGTCTGCAACCATTTGAGGATGATAGAGGTATCAAGACCACCAGAATAAGCGAGAACAACTTTTTTGATTTTTTTGGACATTTCTAATTTCTCTTTTTACTTGTCATCCCGACGAAAGTCGGGACCCAGAAATCCACGTTCAGTGTCTGTTGTAAAGTCTGGGTCCCGACTTTCGTCGGGATGACAGCTGTTTGGGTTTATTATCAGCGACCTATCACGCGAGGGCCTGATCCCGCAAGCCTGCAAAACGCCTTGCGATCCATCAATAGGTGAGACTAGCCACAGCAACGATGCAAGTCAGAAACGATGCAAGTCAGAAATGCCCTTCGACTACGGCGTTCGGCAAGATAACCAATCAATTTCGATTTAATATCCACCCTCTCTCGGTTTGTCACTGCCGTAATTGAGAGAAACCAGCTTTAGTTAATGGGGTTCACTTGGTGACAATTTCAGGTGTTGCTCCACCCGCCGCAGGCGCTCTTCAAACTCACTGATCAACACGCCATGACCGACGGCGGAAGAATGATATTCCATCACGGCGCGGTTTAAGTGGGTGATACGTTCGCCAAGGCGTTGTTCAATAGTCATCAAATCAGAGGCCACATCAGCTCGCAGCGATTTCACTTCAGAGCGCACATCTGCGATGTCGTTCTTCAATTCAGCCTTCAGCCCTGAAACGTCATTCTTCGTCGCCATGTCCTTGCGAATATCACCCATCTCTCCGCGCATTTCGCGGAGCAACATCAAAACAAGATTTTCAGGTTCGCTCATAGGTACCTCAATGCAAGATAGAAACTTTGTACTGATGAGAACAAAAAGTCAACATCAACACTCAGCTGAGTTCTTTGCGTTCACTCGCCCGAACCTTCATGCTCTCGCTTTTCAATTGCCCACAGGCGGCCATAATATCGCGGCCTCTTGGTGTTCTCACCGGGCTGGCATATCCGGCATTGTTCAAAATTTCAGCAAAGCTCTCGATTGTATCCCAGCTTGAACATTCATAGGCAGTGCCCGGCCATGGGTTGAACGGAATGAGATTCACTTTGGCTGGAATGCCACTCAGCAACTTTACCAAGCGCTTGGCATCAGCCACGCTGTCGTTCACATCGCGCAGCATCACATATTCAAAGGTGATGCGCTTGGCATTGCTGGCACCCGGATAATTGCGGCAGGCTTCGAGCAATTGCGCAATCGGGTATTTTTTATTCAGCGGCACCAGTTTGTTGCGAATTTCGTCGGTAGTGCCATGTAATGAAATGGCCAGTGCTGAACCAATTTCATTGCCGGCGCGAACAATTTCCGGCACCACGCCAGATGTTGATAGCGTGATGCGGCGCTTGGATAGTGACAAGCCTTCACCATCAGCGGCAATGTTAATAGCGGTTTTCACATTGTCGAAATTATACAAAGGCTCGCCCATGCCCATCAAAACCACATTGGTGATATAGCGCCCAGAGCTAGGTGGCTTAGGGTTGGCTGCAATATCATCTGGCCAATCCAAAATCCGGTCCCGCGCCAGCATAATCTGGCCCACAATTTCACCGGCGGTCAAATTGCGCACCAGCTTTTGCGTGCCCGTGTGGCAGAAGCTGCAGGTTAAAGTGCAGCCCACTTGAGAAGAGATGCATAAAGTGCCGCGGTCTTCTTCTGGAATATAAACCGTTTCCACTTCATGCCGCGCACCCATTTCATCAGGGGCTAAACGCAACAGCCATTTTCGTGTGCCGTCTGATGAGATTTGCTCAGTCACCACTTCAGGCCGACCAATCACAAACACATCTTCCAGCTTGGCGCGAAGCTCTTTGGAAACATCGGTCATATCAGCAAAGTCAAAAACTCCGCGTTGATAAATCCAATGCCAGAGCTGGCGCATGCGCATTTTGCGTTGCTTTTCTGGAACGCCAACGCGCTCTAAAATGGCAGCAAGGTCCTCACGCGATAAGCCCATCAGGGTCACGCGGGTATCATTGGGAATATAGCTAGCGGCCAACGCAATGGCGGTCTGAATGAGAGTGGTCATGGCCGCTCTCTACCTTATTTCGTAACTGCCTACTATAGGGCCAATTGGTAAAAATCCATCTTGGCGCCCAAGTTCAGAACTGAACAAAGCCGAGATTGAACCATCCAAGAACAAGGCATAGTCGCAAGCAAGTTCGCCTTGAAACAGGCGGGCAAATTCATGAAAGGTCACAGGCTCATTGGAAATTACAAACACCAAGGTGTGATCATTCACCCTGCCCACCCCATTGCGAACCTTGCTCGAGGTGCCAGAAGCCGAAATCTTGGGGTGAATATCGCCTTTTATTACCAGCATTGGCCCACTTTGCGAGGCCAGGTCTGGCTTAATGCCAGATTTAGCGAAGGCCTCGGTGTCCAGAACACCAGATTTTTCGCCCTTCACATAGAAAACCCCATTGGGTTTCATGTGAAAATTTCCCGAGCCATTGCGACGGTTTAATTTTTTCAACTGCTTGCCATTTTCCACATAAAGCCCAATGGCCTTCAAGTTCTGGTCAAACATTCCGGCATTCATCGCAAAAGTGAGAGTCTTGTTTTCGCTGGAAAGCTTGTCAATCAAACTCGAAAAATCGCCATAAGGTCTTCCTTCAGGGTTGATATTAAAAAGCCCCAATTTTTGTTTCTGCACATCAATGCTGCAGGCTGTATATGACTTTCCAACAGAAATCAGATTGCGACATTCCGCCCGCGCTGAAACACTAAAAGCCAGCGCATAAAACAGAACAACAATGGCAATGCGAGAAATCATAGCAACCTTATTTGCAAGCGCTGTCGATCGTGTCCATCGCCTTGGAAACGCCAGTCAGTGAATAAGTATCCGTGGTCTCTGTGCCCTTCCAGCTGGTGCCAGTGACTGAAAGTGTGGTGCCTTTTTTCATCGCATTCACAATTTGCATTTCAGTTTCAGGTGCAGCCGCCCAAGCCACATCGCCATTGGTATAAAGTTCAAATGCAGCATCATCGACTTTCACAGTCACCGTAGATGATTCTTTGAAGGGATAACCAATGATGGTGGAAATTTGATTGTGAATCTTGCGGCCTGGAAAATGCGTGACTAAAAAATAAATCGGATCGCGTTTTACTTTTTTTACGGCATCAGATTTTTTCGGTACGGAATAAATATAACACACAGACGCACCAGAAGCTTGATAGGTAAAGCTTTCCCAATCCTCGAATGTGCCAAGTGATGTGGGATCATCTGTTAAAGCTGTCGCAGGTCCGCAAGCCAGCAAGCCGCCCGCCAGCAATCCCAAAAATCCTGTTCTCATCCTAGTCATGCCGTTAACCTTTAAGCTCAAATTCTTAACAACTTGCGAAAACTTTCAGTCCAGCTAGACCGTAGAAAATAGGCTCAATTGGGGCAGGAAGCACCATGCAAAAAACCGTCTTAGTAACTGGCTGCTCTTCTGGCATTGGCTATGCCTTTGCCAAAGGTTTAAAAGCGCGCAATTACCGGGTGCTGGCCACGGTCCGCAATATCGATGACGCCAAGCGGCTCGAGGCCGAGGGCCTCGAAGTTCTCATGTTGGATTATGCCCATAGCGCTTCCGTGAAAGCCTGTGCTGCTGAAGTTGAAAAACGCTTAGATGGAAAGTTATTCGCACTTGTCAACAATGGCGCTTATGGTCAACCAGGTGCTGTGGAAGACTTGTCCCGCCAAGTTTTAGAGGACCAATTTTCTGCCAATTTCTTCGGTTGGCATGAACTCACAGTTCTTTGTTTGCCCATGCTGCGTGCCAATGGCGAAGGCCGCATTGTAAACATCTCTTCGGTTTTGGGCATCGTCGCTCTGAAATGGCGTGGTGCTTATAACGCTTCCAAGTTTGCGCTCGAAGCCTTGACAGATACCATGCGGCTGGAGTTGCGTGGGTCTGGCATTCAAGTTTCAACCATAGAGCCTGGCCCCATCACCAGCAAATTTGTTGAAACCTCACTCAAGAATTTTGATCGCAACATCACTGTTGAAAAATCACACTATCAAGAGGCCTATGCCAAGCAGCGCGCCAGACTGGGCAAAGGCGGTTCCAACCGCTTCAAATTGCCGCCAGAGGCTGTGCTCAAAAAGCTCATCCATGCGCTTGAATCAAAGCGTGCGAGCGCCCATTATTATGTGACGACCCCCACTTATGTGATGGGCTTGGCTCGCAGGTTCTTGCCGCAAGGCATGATGGACCGATTTGTGAATAGGATGTCTGATCAATGAATGTCTTCGATTATTTAGTGCCGCTATCACTCGCCGCCGTTTTCATCATATTGCTTTTAGGCTTGTGGAACATGACGCGCGCTGGCTCCGCCAACAAATCACAACTGTTCATGCGCTGGCGCGTGGGCTTACAGTTTGTGGCCATCATGTGTTTGTTGGCTGGTCTTTATTTTAGCCGGCGCTGAGCGATTGACGATCAAAACTGCTGCTGCACACACGGCCATTCCAATAATTTGAATGACCAAAAGCTGCTCATCGAACATCACATAGGTCATCAGGGCCGCAACGGCAGGCACCAAGAAAATCAACCCTGAAACACGGCTCACTTCACCTTCACGGATCAAAATCATCAGCAATGTGATGGCACCAATTGAAAGCACCAGAACTGCCCACGCCAAAGCGCTCCATGCCTGCCAACTATAATCAAATTGAAAATCACCGAGCGCAATTGCTCCCAGCAACACCACAAAACTCGCCCCAATATATTGCCAAAAACCTCCCGTAGCCAAGTGCAAGCCGGTGGCAAATCGTTTTTGGTAAACTGTACCAAATGAAATCGCCACCGCCCCAAATAATGCACATGAAGCCGTAAGCGGCGTAATTCCACCGACATGCGTGAAGATGAGTTTTGGCCAAACCACCAGCCCAATACCAAGCAACCCGACCAACAACCCTAGCCAATGCTTATGATTGATTACTTCTCCCAAAATAAGCGCCGCCATGAATGCCGTGAGCAAAGGTTGTAAGCCTACAATTAAAGCAGACACTCCAGCAGGCAAGCCTTCGGCCACGGCCCAATAAATCGGCCCCAAATAAAGCCCGTGTAAAAAAGCCCCCGCCAGCATGGCATGAAGAGCATGTTTTGCATCAGGCCAGGCGGCCCGTTGCTGAAACGCCACGCCCAACATAAACAGTGCTGCAATTGGAAAGCGCAGACTGAGGAACCAAAGCGGTCCAACATGCCCCGCCGAAAGTTTGGAAACCACAAAACCTGTGGCCCACAAAAC
Source organism: Hyphomicrobiales bacterium (assembly GCA_031416755.1). GTDB lineage: Bacteria > Pseudomonadota > Alphaproteobacteria > Rhizobiales > Aestuariivirgaceae > Aestuariivirga. Next base: position 58,036 of record JANOUE010000047.1, on the reverse strand, counting down.
CACGAAAACCGCTGGCACAATGGCAAACAGTTTTGATTTTGCAGCAAAAGTGGCCATATATGGGGAATTCCAATAGGATGAATGCATGAAAGATTCTGGTGTTTCAGTCATTGCACTCTTAGGCACATCACTCAAGCGCCTGTTTGCCGATGAGGCTATTCCGCTGGCAGGCAATATTGCCTTTCGCATCGTGTTTTCAATTTTCCCATTTCTGATTTTCTTAACGACCTTAGCTGGAGTCTTTGGCAGTGCAGCCTTGGCCGAGCAGATTGTGAATTTTTTATTGAGCGTCGCTCCAGAACAATTGGTCAAACCTTTAAGTGGCGAAATCCGCGCCATTCTCACAGTGCCGCGCACCGGATTGCTGAGCATCTCAGCACTTCTGACCATTTGGAGTGCCATGGGCGGTGTTGATTCAGTGCGTGTTGGCCTGAATCGCGCTTATGATCTGCAAGACACGCGGCCCTTCTGGTATCTCTATTTGCAAAATGTTTTGTTTATCATTGGCGCTGCCGTTGTGCTTCTCATCGTGGCCTTGCTCATCGTGGTTTATCCGGTAACCTTTAACGTGATTGCAACTTACGCACCTTCACAACTCGCCAATTTCGCCTCGCTCGATCATTTGCGCTATCCCATAGCCATGGTGTTGTTGTTTTCCGGCCTGCTCTTTGCCCACCGCATCTTGCCAGCGCAATCCCTGCCGCTTCGCCATTTACTGCCTGGCGTTTTACTAACTGTTCTCGTGTGGATCGGTCTTTCAGCGGTCTTTGCAATCTATTTGCAAAACTTCAATTCCTTTGCCTCTACTTATGCCTCCCTCTCTGGCCTATTCGCGGCCATGTTCTTCATCTACCAAGCGGCTCTTGTTTTGATTTTTGGTGGCGAGGTGAACCGTGTGATCAGCCTCATCCGCTTGACTCCAGCAGCACATCCCCCTAGAAGCCCGCCATCTGGCTTGGCATAACGCCTTGCCGGATATTCATGCGCTGCCCCCGGCAACCCATAAGGTTTCTCGGAACATTCACAAAAGTCTTCTTCTTTCAAGGGTTTAGAAGAAGCGCCAAAGGGTGCGGAAAAAGGTAGTTATTATGTACGCAGTCATTAAGACAGGCGGCAAGCAATATCGCGTTGCCGCAAACGATAAAATTCTGATCGAAAAGCTCGAAGGAGCAGCAGGCGATCATATCTCATTCACCAATGTTCTTATGGTAACTGGCGAAGGCCAAGTGCTTGTGGGCGCACCTTTCCTTGAAGGTGCCACAGTTGTGGGCGAGATCGAAAAGCAGGCCCGTGGGCCGCATTTGATCATTTTCAAGAAGCGCCGCCGCAAGCATTATCGCCGGCGCAACGGTCACCGTCAGGATTTAACCTCGGTGATCATCACAGAAATTCTAACTGGTGGTGCTAAATCCACTGGCAAAAAAGCTGAAGTGAAAGTTAAAGCGGCAGCACCTGTAGCGCTTGCCGCTGCAACTGGTGCCATAGGCGCAGATGACATTTCATTGATCGCTGGCATTGGTCCAAAGATTTACACAGCACTCACTGATATGGGCATCACAACATTTGCTCAAATTGCTGCTTGGACACCAGACGATGTGACCCGCATTGAGGCCGATATTAAGCAGAAGGGCCGCGTTGCCCGTGAAGAGTGGATTGAGCAGGCCAAAGAATTAATGGCTGGCAAAGCGCCACGTGCTAAAACCGACAAAGATCGTTCATAAGTTAAGGCAGGAGAAATCTCATGGCACATAAAAAAGCAGGTGGTTCATCCCGCAACGGCCGCGACTCAGCGGGCAAGCGTCTCGGTGTGAAATGTTTTGGTGGTGAAAGCGTAATTGCTGGCAACATCATCCTTCGTCAACGTGGCACCCAGTGGCACACTGGCACTGGTGTTGGCATTGGCCGCGACCATACCATCTTTGCAAAGATCGCTGGCACAGTGAACTTCCGCAAAACCAAAGAAAACAAGCAACTTGTATCGGTTCTGCCGATGAAAGCTGCTGAATAAACACTCCTCAGTTTTGAGAATGAAAACGGAGATGCCAAAACGCGTCTCCGTTTTTTATTGGAGAAGGCCGTGATTAAAACTGACAGATTGCTGCTCCGGCCCTTAGCCCAAAGCGATTGCCCGGCAATTGTCGCGGAACTGAACAATTTCGCGATTTGCAAAAATCTCGCGCGGGTGCCTTTCCCATATCACCTGAGTGACGCTGCCGAGTTTTTAACCTTTGCGCGCAGCCTTGATCAACGCTCTTTGGTCTGCGCCATCACACTAAATCCAAATCCCGACACTCTGATTGGAATTGTCAGTTACGAATACAGCCCAGAAAAATCAGATGCGGAGCTGGGTTATTGGTTATCTGAAAATTATTGGCGTAAGGGCATCATGTCTGAGGCCGTGAACGCTATAGTTGATCACGCATTCACGATTTCAAAATTAGAAACCTTGGTTTCTTGTTACCACAATGACAACCCAAACTCAGGCCGTATCCTTAAGAGAATTGGTTTTCGGTTACGAGATCAATCTACCAATTTTTCCAAAGCACAGGGAAGTATTGTTCCCGTCACAAATATGCGGTTCACGCGCGAGATGTGGCACAACCAACAAAAAAGCCGCAGGGACTAATCCTGCGGCTCAAATTCAAGCTGGCAAACTCTTAAAACACCATTGCTACATAGCGTGGAACCAGGCTCTTGCGACCAAGCCCACCATTATGCTTTGAAGCTGCTAGCTTCAAATTGCCCCGCGAAGTTTTCACGGCGATCGACAAATGAATCAATCCATATTTCACATTGGTAGCGGCGTGGAGCAATTGGCCGCAATCGCCCCTAAAACCAACACCGCGCGCAGTTGCGCACTTCATTTGAAACACACCATATTCACCAGCGGCACCGCGTACCGATGGATTATAGCCAGATTCAATCTTTGCGATGCGCAAAGCAAACCATGTCGGCACACCGTAAGATGGCGCTTGCGCAGTAATCATTGCGATCACGCTACCGTTTTGAACTTGACGTGATTTGGAATCACGGCCAGCGGCCTCCGCTCCAGTTGAAAGTAACGCTACAGAACATAATGCAGCTGCTAGTGTAGTTACCAATTTAATCTTCATAGTATTTCCTTTACTTTACTCAAAATAACCAATCATCTCTAAAGTATACTTGAAAGTTACAACCACAAACCATCAATGTCTGGGGGAGAGAGGGCGATAGACTGCCAAAATGTGGCGATACTAAGGTTGTATACTGGTTATTATTGTCGCCCCTTCCAAACGCTTTAGAGTTAATTTGGCGTTAAAATTGGAAGAGCTTGGCGAAATCAATTGTTACGACTAATAGCATCTTCATGAAATTTCTTGATGAAGCAAAAATCTATGTCCGCGCCGGAGACGGGGGTGCTGGTGCCGTGTCTTTCCGCCGTGAAAAATTCATTGAATTTGGCGGTCCAGATGGTGGCGACGGCGGCAAAGGCGGAGACGTGTGGGTAGAAGCTGCAAACGACCTCAACACCTTGATCGATTATCGCTACCAGCAGCACTTCAAAGTGAGAACAGCTGGCCATGGCATGGGCAGGCTTCGCGCTGGCGCATCCACTGATGATATTGTGCTCAAAGTTCCCGCTGGCACTGAAATTTATGAAGAGGACAATGAAACCCTGATTGCTGATCTGGCAAAAGCCGGCGACAGGGTGCGCATTGTCAAAGGCGGCAATGGCGGCTTTGGTAACCACTTCTTCAAATCGGCCACCAACCGCAGCCCCTATAATGCCAACCCTGGCCAGGCCGGTGAAGAGCGTTGGATTTGGCTGCAAATGAAATTGATCGCCGATGCCGGCATTGTAGGCCTGCCCAATGCTGGCAAGTCCACATTGCTGTCAGTGGTTTCAGCCGCACGGCCAAAAATTGCCGATTATCCCTACACCACTTTGCACCCGCAATTGGGCGTGGTGAAAGTGGGCAATCATTCATTTGTGCTGGCCGATATTCCGGGCCTTATTGAAGGCGCATCTGAGGGCTTCGGTTTAGGTGTGCGCTTCCTCGGCCATGTGGAACGCTGTGCCGTACTTATTCATATGATTGATGCCACGGGCGATGATCTGGTCAAGGCCTATAAAGTGATCCGTGGTGAGCTGAAAGCTTACAGCCCAATTCTGGCTGCTAAACCTGAAATCATCGCCTTCAATAAAATTGATGCCGTAGCACCTGAGGATTTGACAAAAAAGCTGGCCGACTTCAAAAAGAAAGTGAAGAAGACGCCTCTCCTCATGTCTGCTGCCACCCAAAAAAATTCAGACACGGCGATGTATGAATTGTTTTCGGTGATCAAAACCGGACGTATTGCCGCGCGCGCACCTGACCCTGCGGGGGTGACCACCGAAGGGTGGCGGCCATAATGTCAAGGCTCACAAAAGCCAAACGCATCATCGTAAAAGTTGGTTCGGCTCTTTTGGTAGATCAAAAAACCGGAACCATTAAAGCCTCTTGGCTAAACTCGCTTGTGGATGATGTGGCTGACCTTAAAATAGCTGGAGCTGATGTCATATTGGTTTCATCTGGCGCTATTGCCTTAGGCCGCCGCACCTTAGGCCTGCCCAAAGGAAAGTTAAAACATGATCAAAGCCAAGCCGCAGCAGCGGTAGGCCAGATTGCACTAGCACAAAGCTGGGCTGAAGCCCTGCGCGCACGCAACATCGTTGCAGCTCAAGTCTTGGTGACGTTGCAAGACACCGAGGAGCGCAGGCGCTACCTGAACGCCAGAGCCACACTTTCCACTTTGCTGGCCCAAGGGGCAGTTCCCGTAATCAATGAGAACGACACCGTAGCCACTTCTGAAATTCGCTATGGCGACAATGATCGCTTGGCCGCACGCGTGGCCTCAATGATGTCGGGCGATGTGTTGGTGTTACTTTCTGATATTGATGGGCTCTATTCTGCACCGCCCAATCAAAAAGGCGCCATCTTCATTCCTGAACTGCGGGAGATTACGCCGGAAGTAGAAGCCATGGCCGGAAAGCCCATATCTGGCGTAGGTTCCGGTGGCATGATCACCAAAATTGAAGCCGGCAAAATTGCTTTGTCCGCGGGCTGCAACATGGTGATTGCTTCTGGCCATGAATTACATCCGCTCAAACGCATCATTGATGGTGCCCGCTGCACCTGGTTTTTGGCTGAAGCTTCGGCCATGCAATCACGCAAACGCTGGATCGCGGGCACATTGCAACCTGTTGGAAAATTGATTGTTGATGACGGTGCCAAGGGCGCACTCATCAAAGGCAAGAGCTTGCTTCCAGCAGGCGTTAAATCTGTTGAAGGCACATTCTCGCGCGGCGATACCGTGAGTGTGGTCTTACCAGACGGCATTGAATTTGCGCGTGGCCTGGTTGCCTATGATGCAACCGATGCCAAACGCATTGCCGGATTAAAATCTGCTGACATTCAAAAGCTGCTGGGCAATGATGACCGTGATGTCATCATCCACCGTGATGATCTTGTGATGGTAGGCGGAGAACGCAATTGAATACCTCAATTCTAGAGATGGGCGGCAAGGCGAAAGCCGCGGCAAAAATGTTGGCTCTGGCTTCAACTGAGCAGAAGAACAATGCTTTACTGGCAATGGCCGCTCAGATTCGCAAAAATAGCGCTGCATTGATTGTAGAAAACCAAAAAGACCTCAGCGCCGCCACAGAAAAAAATCTGAAACAGGCATTCGTCGATCGCCTTTTTCTCAACCTTGGCCGCATCGAAGCCATGGCCAAGGGTCTCGAAGACGTGGCGGCTTTGAGTGATCCTGTAGCCCGCGTGCTTGCCAAATGGGTGCGGCCCAATGGCATGGAGATTTCACGCGTTTCGGTTCCTATCGGTGTGATTGGTATTATTTATGAAAGCCGGCCCAATGTAACCGCCGATGCAGGTGGTCTCTGTTTGAAGTCTGGCAATGCCGCCATTTTGCGCGGTGGTTCTGATAGTTTTTACTCGTCGCAAATTATCGTGTCCTGTTTGCAAGCGGGCCTCAAAGACGCTGGCCTCGACATAAATTGCATTCAAATGGTGCCCAGCACAGACCGCGCGATTGTAGGCCAAATGCTCGCAGGTCTGGGCGGCACGATTGATTTAATTGTGCCACGTGGCGGCAAAACCTTGGTGGCCCGCGTGCAGAATGAGGCCCGCGTTCCGGTGTTCAGCCATCTCGAAGGTATTTGCCATGTTTATGTCGATAAAGCCGCTGATCCTGAAATGGCAAAAACCATTGTGCTCAACGCCAAAATGCGCCGCACCGGAATTTGTGGTGCGGCTGAAACAATTTTGGTGGATCGCGCTGCAATTCAAAACCTGCAACCGATCATCCGCATGTTGCTTGAGGCCAAATGCGAAGTGCGCGGTGATGTGCACGCCATGGCAGCTGACCCAGCCGTGATTGCCGCAACCGAGGAAGATTGGGCAACCGAATATGAAGATGCAATCGTGTCCATTAAAGTTGTGGACGGTGTCGATGCAGCCATTGCCCATATTGCAAAATACGGCTCGCAGCACACTGAATCAATCGTAACGGCTGACATAAAAACTGCCGAAAAATTCTTGACCGAAGTCGATAGTGCCATTGTGTTGCACAATGCCTCAACCCAATTTGCTGACGGGGGAGAGTTTGGCTTCGGCGCAGAAATTGGCATTGCCACTGGCAAGCTACACGCGCGCGGCCCTGTTGGTGTCGATCAACTCACCAGTTTCAAATATCAAATCCGTGGAAACGGACAGATCAGGCCGTGATCAAGTTCCCGCCTTTTGGACGAGGACAGCGCATTGGATTGTTTGGCGGCTCCTTCAATCCCGCCCATCAAGGCCACCACATGGTTGCACGCTATGCCTTAAAACGATTACAGCTCGATTGGGTGTGGTGGCTGGTCTCACCGCAAAATCCGTTGAAAGATACCAAAGTAACCGGTGAGTATACCAATCGCCTGAAGCACACCAAATTAATTGCAAATCATCCCCGCTTTATTGTCACCAATATTGAAAAACAAATTCACAGCCACAATACAGCACAAACTTTGGGCGCGATGGCCACTGCACTAAAACAGGCCCATTTTGTTTGGATCATGGGCGCCGATAGTTTCCGTGATCTCGATCATTGGCGGCGCTGGAGCCACATCGCCGAAACTTTGCCTTTGGCCGTCCTGGCTCGACCCGGTTATTCAGTTCGAGCCTTGGGTTCACAAGCCGCCAATCGCTTTGCTAAGAACCGCGTACGCAACGAGCAAGCTGGTGTGCTTGCCAAACGCCGGGCACCCGCCTGGGTGTTTGTGTCCATGCCCTTGCGTAAAGAAAGTTCAACCGCCATTAGGCTTGGCGCATAGTTGCTTTTCCCCACACTGGCATGACAAGGGGAGAAGTGGTATAAGCAATCAAATTCATTTTAAGGACCAAGACCCTGAGCAAGAAACCAGTCAAGAAAAAAGCCGCGGCCGTAAAGAAAGCTACAGTTAAAACGCCTGTGAAGAAAGTGACTGCCGTAAAAGTGAAGCCAGCACTTAAGAAAGCGGTCAAAAAGCCAGCAAAAAAAGTTGTGGTTAAAAAGGTCGCAGCAAAGAAAGCTGTTGCAACAAAAGCGATTAAGAAAACTCCAGCTAAAAAGGCTGCTGTCAAAAAAATCGCAGCAAAGAAACCGATTGCTAAAAAACTGGTGCCAAAGAAGGCGATTGCTAAAAAAATTACTGCCAAGAAAGTAGCAACAAAAAAAACTCCAGCCAAGAAAGCCGCAGGTAAAAAGGTTGTTGTTAAAAAAGCTCCAGCAAAAAAAGCGCCCGCGAAGAGAGCTGTAACTGCAAAAGTTGTGATCGCTCCCAAGGGCCCGCGGTATGAAGGTCCAGATTGGCCTTTGATGAATGTGATTTTGGATGCGATGGAAGATGCCAAAGCCGAAGAAATTCTCCCTATCAATGTGATGGGCCGTTCTTCAATGGCAGATGGTATGGTAATTGCCTCTGGTCGTGCCAACCGCCACGTGGCAGCTATTGCCGATCAATTGGTCGATAAGCTGAAAGCCTTCGGACAGAAAGATATCCGCGTTGAAGGATTAGAAACATCTGATTGGGTGTTGGTTGATGCGGGCAATATCATAGTTCACATTTTCCGCCCAGAAGTGCGCAGCTTCTACAATCTCGAAAAACTGTGGTCGGAGCATGCTCCGGTTGACAGCAGCGCGGAATAATAATTGCGTATTGCAATCGCTGCCATCGGCCGCTTGAAAACCGGACCAGAAAAGCTGATGGCGGATGATTACCAAAAACGTATTGAAGTGCTGGGCCGCAAGGCGGGGCTAACCGCACTTAAAATTGGTGAATGGGCAGAATCGCAACTCCCAACCGCCAAGCAGCGCATGGAAGAGGAAGCCCAAACTATTTGGGCAGCAGTTCCCCAAGGTGCCATATCATTTGTCTTGGATGAACGCGGTCGATCACATTCCAGTGAAGATTTTGCTGCCCGAATTAGAAAACACGCTGACAGCGGCGTTGCTGACTTGGTTTTTATGATCGGTGGGCCAGATGGTCACAGCCCTCAAAGCCGTGAAAAAGCTACAGAATTAATTGCCTTTGGTCCGATGGTCTGGCCGCACAGATTGGTGCGGATTATGTTGCTCGAACAAATTTACAGATCCGTCACCATTATGCTCAATCATCCCTATCACAGGTCATGAACTGGCCGCATTTTAGACATGGGACTTTGTCAAAACCAGCCGCGATGAGTAGACCAATTTTCAAGCTTGCAGGATTGTTAGCCTGTGCTCTTTTGAGTACGGCTAGTCTATGCTTGGCCGAGGGCACCACATCATCAGGAACCGCCCAACAGTTGGAAGCCATAGAGCAGTCTTTGCAATCATCAACGCAAAAGCAACGAGCCATCGCTGTTGAAATTGAAGCTGCCGTAAAGGCACAGCTTGAAATCTCTGACAAATTAATAGCCCTTGCTCGAACGCTTGAAAGTAAGAACAAAGCTATTTCAGCCGCAGACAGTCGCCGGAAATCCTTGGCCAGCGAAGCCATTATTATCAGAAGCGACCTTGCCGCAAAACAAGACAAGCTCTCGGAACTATTGGCTGGATTGCAGCGCTTGGAGCAAAACCCACCACCTGCCCTTGTGGTTGACCCACAAGACGTGTTGCAAGCCTTGCGCGGGGCGATGATGTTTGGCGCCGTAGTACCTGAAATGCGCGCCCAAGCTATGGCCCTAAAAGAGCAACTGGGTCGCCTAGATGCAATCGCCATCGAAACCGAATCGGCCAAGAAAAATCTGAGTGCTGCAATTTTGGCTTCAAATGCGAGTCAGCAAGAGTTAAAAACCCTGCAAGCTGAAAAAAAGAATTTCGCAATAACAGCGGCAAAAGATTTGAGTGCCGAAAAACAGCGCGCGGAAACCTTGGCGTCTCAGGCAAAAACTCTGAAGCAATTACTGGCCACTCTAGAGGCCGCAAAAATTGAAACCGATGCCCGCAAAACAGCCGAGGCCAAAGCCCGCGAAAAGGCAGAAAAATTAAAGCTCGCTGCACTTTCACGCCCTGCCTTGGCAATGTCTGAGCAATTGGGCAAATTGGCCTATCCCGTTCAGGGCGATATTCTCAAAGGCTTCGGCGATGACAATGGCCTTGGCAGCACCCTTGAGGGCCTCGCCATTGCAACCTCTGCTGGTCAAACCGTAATTTCACCCGTGGATGGCCGCGTTGAGTTTGCTGGACCTTTCAGATCATACGGACAACTCTTGATCTTGAATGCCGGAGAGGGCTATTTGGTGTTATGTGCAGGCATGAAACAGATCTCTGTTGAAATCGGCCAATCCGTGAGGACCGGAGAACCGTTAGGAGTTATGGGTGAGGGCCCGTCTTCCGTGGCCCTGATCGGTGGGGATACAGAAATGGCACGCCCCGTGCTTTATGTTGAGTTTCGGAAAAACAATGAACCGGTCGATCCGGGCCTTTGGTGGCTTGGCGGCAGAAAAGAGGCGATGAAATGAAATTTAATTCCACAGTCCGTGCTTTTGGCTTGGTCATGCTTGGGGCCGCTGCCGGTGTTATGACCTTGCAGGCTTTGAATGTGGCATCTGCTGCCACCAACGCCGAAACTTATAAACTGCTCAATCTCTTCGGCGATGTTTATGACCGCGTTAAAAGCGATTACGTCGAACAGCCAGACGAAAAGAAAATGATGGAAGCTGCTATCAATGGCATGCTCACCTCGCTTGATCCGCATTCATCATACATGGATGCCAAAGAGTTTGCCGACATGAATGTTAAAACCCGCGGCGAATTTGGCGGGCTTGGCATTGAAGTCACGATGGAAAATGGTGTGGTCAAAGTTGTGGCCCCTTATGATGGCACACCTGCTGCAAAAGCTGGAATTCTGTCCAATGACTTGATCGTAAAAATTGATGGCAAAGACGTTCAAGGTTCAACCTTGAATGAAGCCGTAGAAAGAATGCGTGGCGCAATTGGCACGCCAATCACGCTGCTGATTGTGCGTGAAAAGCGCGAGCCTTTTGAAGTTAAAATGGTGCGCGATTCAATCAAAATTGAATCGGTGAAATATAGCACCGAAGGCGATGATATTGGTTATGTGCGCATCAGCACCTTTAATGAACAAGCAGATGGTGGTTTGCAAAAAGCCATCGCCGAACTTAATAAAAAAATGTCTGGCAAAGAAAAGGGTTTCATTCTTGATCTGCGCAATAATCCTGGCGGACTTTTGCAACAGGCCATTGCCATTTCTGATGTGTTCATGGAAAAGGGCGAAGTGGTTTCCACCCGTGGTCGCACCGCCGATCAAGTTGAACGCTACACCGCACAGAAAGGCGATCTTACCAATGGCAAGCCAGTGGTCATCTTGATCAATGGCGGCTCAGCATCAGCGTCAGAAATTGTCGCCGGTGCTTTACAAGATCACAAACGTGCCACCATTATCGGCACCACGTCTTTTGGCAAAGGTTCGGTGCAAACTATCATTCCTCTCGGCAGTGAAGGGGCCATGCGCCTCACAACCCAGCGTTATTTCACGCCATCAGGTAAATCAATCCAAGCCAAAGGCATTGCTGCAGATATTGTGATTGAGCAACCTTTGCCACCCGAATTGCTCGGCAAGAATGTCTCAACCGAAGGCGAACAAGCATTGAGCGGCCATTTAGCAAATCCCGGTGGCGGCAGCGAAGGCGGTGGCTCATCAGCCTATGTGCCTGAAGATAAAACCAAGGACGTCCAACTCAAAGCCGCCATTGATTTTCTCCACGGCATAAAAGTGGTGTCCAATGTGGTGCCGCCAAAGCCAGCTGAAGCGCCGAAACAGTCAAACTAAGTTGCAAGGCGGGGCAAAAATCCCGCCTTTTCTTCTGCGAATTCCAACATAGTTAACACCTCATTAACGCCTCCCTTGCCACACTGGCGGCATACGAATCTATTTTTGAGATGCCAATAGTTTTGAGACCCCATGCGCCGCGATGAATTAAATCAGCCGCTCCACAAGCGAAGCCTGCAACAGAGACTATGGGAAAAGCGCCCCAGTGCTTTGACCACCGCCTATACGCTGGTGCTTGTGGGCATGATCGGCGGCGGCACTTACGTCGCAAGCTTGCCCCATCCCTTTGCCGGCGAACCCATTGTAACTTTGGCTATGGCACCTCTGGAAGAGGTAAAAACTGCCAGCGTTGAACCACTTCCAGTGCAAGCTGAAGAAGTTTTCGATGAAGTGCCAGAACCTGTTGAAAAAATTTCAGTCACGGTAGCACCTGACATCGAGCAGCAAAATTATGAGCAAAATGCCTCAATCTATGTGAGCCCAAAAACACCGCTGACCAAAGCGCCCATTACCGGCCTGGTAGAGCTTGCCGCCTTGGGCCCATTGCCGAAAATCAATGGCAGCAAAAAACCGTCTGAAGCTTATGCCCGCTCCGTGGCAATGGGTATCATCCATTCGGATGCACCAAAGCTCGTCATCATTTTGGGTGGCATGGGTCTCAACGAAAAGCTAACAGCGCGCGCTGCCAAAGAATTACCCAGCGACATTACCTTAGCTTTTGCACCTTACGGTGAAAACCTGCAGGCCCAAGTGAACAAAGCCAGGGCCTATGGCCATGAAGTGCTCTTGCAACTGCCGTTAGAGCCAGTGGGCTATCCCGCCACAAACCCGGGGCCTAAAACACTTCTCGCCGATGGTGCTGAGGCTGAAAACCTTGATTCCCTCCATTGGCATATGAGCCGATTTACGGGCTACACCGGCATTGTGAACTATATGGGTGGACGCTTTCTCGCTTCTGTTCCAGCCGTAAAACCCTTGCTCAGTGAACTGCGCAAGCGCGGGCTTCTATTTATCGAAGATGGGTCCTTGCCGCTGTCTGCAACCGAGGACGTGGCCAAAAACTTGAACTATAAAGTGCGCCGCGGCCAAACCGTAATTGATGCCAATGCTGATCCAGAATCTATTTTAGCAGCCCTCAACCTGCTTGAAGAAGAGGCTCGCAACAATGGCATAGCCATAGGCACTGGCTCAGGCCTCGAGACCACAATCAAAACCGTAAATGACTGGGCCAAGTCTGCCATTGAACGCGGAGTTATATTTGTGCCAGCCAGTGCGGCCTTCAAAGGCAGACTGGGCTGATGGCAGATATCAGTCACATCACTGCTTATCGCCCGTGCGTTGGCATTATGCTGATTAACAAATCTGGCCTGGTGTGGGTGGGTCGCCGCTTTGAAAAGCAAAATGATGATGGCATTGGCAAATGGTGGCAAATGCCCCAAGGCGGCATTGACGAAGGTGAAGACCCGCAACCAGCAGCCTTGCGTGAACTTGCCGAAGAAACTGGCATCACTTCTGCCAAAATAGTCGCAGAAGTTCCAAATTGGCTCACCTATGATCTGCCGACTCACTTGATTGGTAAGAGCTGGAAAGGCAAATACCGCGGCCAAAAGCAAAAATGGTTTGCCCTTGAATTTTTGGGATCAGATAGCGAAATTGACTTAAAGCCCCCGGGCCACAAACAAGAATTCGACGCCTGGCGCTGGGTAAAAATGGACGAGATGTTGGATTTAATCATTCCCTTCAAGCGCGAAGTCTATGTTGACGTAATCGCCAGCTTCCGGCATTTGGGCGCATGACTATTTCTCATATCATATTCGATTGTGACGGCGTTCTCGTCGATAGCGAACCCTTGTCCATGCGCGCCGATGTGGAAATTTTAAAACGCTTCGGCATTGAAATGACCGAGGCTGAAGCCCACCGCCGCTTTGTGGGCCGCACCTTTGAGGCCATGTTGAAGGAACTCACAGCCCAGCGCGGTGTGGTGTTTCCAGAAAATGCCGCCGCATTGAAGAATGTTCGCATCAATGAATTGTATCGCAGTGAGCTGCAATTGGTGCGCGGCGTGAGAGATGCTTTAGAAAGTATTCGCAATCTGGGTCTCACCATGTCGATTGCTTCGAATAGCCCGAAAGAGCGGGTGAAGCTTGCCCTGCAACTCACCGGGCTGATCGGCTATTTCAAAGACCATATTGTAACCTTTGAAGACGTGCCCCACGGCAAGCCAGCCCCTGATGTATTTTTGCTTGCTGCCAAAAAAGCCGGCGTAAAAGCTGATCACTGCATCGTCGTCGAAGATTCAATTACCGGCGTTACAGCCGCCGTCGATGCTGGCTGCTGGACCTTGGGTTTCACCGGAACCCACGAAGACGAAGAGGCCCATGGGGTCAAATTAAAGGACATTGGCGCCGAAGCTCTTTTTGCCAAAATGATAGATTTGCCAGCGCTGGTTTCCACATTTGTGTTGGAAAATTAGATTTCAGGTCTTTGTCACCCCGACATAAATCGCGATGACGCATTGGCAAAGCATAGCTTCTATGATTTGACTCACCCTCAGTTATTGCTAAACACCGCCTAAATATATCATTGCGAGAAATGACCATGGCAAAAGCACGCACACTATATGACAAGATCTGGGATGAACATGTGGCCCATCAGGCTGATGACGGCACTTGTCTTTTGTATATTGATCGCCATTTGATCCATGAAGTAACCAGCCCACAAGCCTTTGAGGGTTTGCGCATGACAAACCGCAAAGTGCGCCACCCTGAAAAAACTTTGGCCGTGGTTGACCATAACGTGCCAACAACTGATCGTTCCAAAGGCATTGCCGAGGAAGAAAGCCGCATTCAAGTTGAAGCCTTAGCCAAAAACGCCGCTGAATTTGGCATTGAATATTTCAACGAGCTCGATAAGCGCCAAGGCATTGTGCATGTGGTTGGCCCTGAGCAGGGCTTCACGTTGCCCGGCACCACAATCGTTTGTGGAGATAGCCACACCTCAACCCACGGCGCCTTTGGCGCTCTCGCGCACGGCATTGGCACGTCGGAAGTGGAGCACGTTCTGGCCACACAAACACTGATCCAGAAAAAGGCCAAAAACATGAAAGTGGAAGTGAATGGCAAATTGGCCAAGCACGCGACCGCCAAGGATATCATCCTCGCCATCATCGGTGAAATCGGCACGGCAGGCGGCACCGGCCATGTGATTGAGTTTGCCGGCGAAGCCATTCGCGACCTTTCCATGGAAGGCCGCATGACGGTCTGCAACATGACCGTTGAAGGCGGTGCCCGAGCAGGCATGATTGACCCGGATGAAAAGGCTTACGCTTTTCTGAAGGGCAAACCCAAAGCACCAAAAGGTGCTGACTGGGATGCCGCACTCAAATATTGGGAAACTTTGAAATCTGATGAAGGCGCTCACTTTGACCGCATTGTGAAATTGGATGCAGCCAATCTGCCGCCCATGGTAAGTTGGGGTACCAGCCCTGAGGACGTGGTTTCGGTGGCGGGCTTCATTCCTGATCCAGCTACCATTGCTGATGAAGGCAAGCGCCAATCCAAAATCCGCGCATTAGAATATATGGGCCTGCGTGCTGGCCAGAAGATCACGGATATTCCGCTGGATGTGATCTGGATCGGCTCTTGCACCAATGGCCGTATTGAAGATATGCGCGCTGTTGCAAAAATTGTTGAAGGCAAGAAAATTGCCAGCAGCTTAGACTACGCCATGATCGTTCCAGGCTCAGGACTCGTCAAAGAAATGGCCGAAGCTGAAGGTTTGGACAAGATATTCTTGGCCGCAGGCTTTGAGTGGCGTGAACCCGGCTGCTCGATGTGTCTGGCCATGAACCCAGACCAATTAAAACCCGGTCAACGCGCTGCCTCCACATCAAACCGCAACTTCGAAGGCAGACAGGGCTATAAAGGTCGCACCCACCTCGTGTCCCCCCAAATGGCCGCAGCAGCTGCCCTGGCGGGCAGATTTGTGGATATTCGGCAACACTAGGTGGTAAAAACAATCTGAAATTGATTCAACCTTCGTTTACGTTAATGAAACTGTTGAATGGTAAGGTGATTCGCGAGTGTGTGAGTCCGACTGGGTGGAGTTTTTAATGAGTTCAACAACTATTGCTGCAGATGCTAAGTTTCTGCGCCGCGTATTCATGGGCCTCGTGATCCTCACCCTCTTCACAGGCGGCATGGCTGGCCTCGCAACCGTCCAAGCGATGAGCACAACTCCCGGCAGCTGTTTGATTTTCTGCTAATAAATTGACAGTACTCGTCATTCCCGCGTTTAGGCGGGAATCTAACTTTGATTTTTTGAAATAGCCTGAAGTTGGTTTCCAGCTTTTGCAGGCATGACGACTGGGCACAAAAAACCGACCGTGGGGAGAGCACGGCCGGCTTTTCAGATTTCAGGTTACCTTGCAGGGGACCTGAGAGGATTTTAATAGCAAACCCACTGCTTCTTCCATTTCACGATTTTCTTGGTGTGGTTCCAGTTCCACTTTACTTTTTTAACCATCTGCCAGCCGCAGTCTTCATCATAGCCAGCGTCATAATAGCCACCACCATAGCCACCACCATGACCACCATCATAGTAACCAAAACCACCAAGGTTAAGGGCAATATTCAAATTGGTTTGGGCCTGAGCAGAAGCGGCAAAGCCAAGCGAGAGAGCGGCAGCGGCGGTGAGAGCGATAAGGGATTTGCGTAACATAATTTAAGTCCTTCCAGTTTGGGTGCGGTTGATTGCGTTTCGATATGACCCTTATCGACGAACCGCCCTGAACCTATTCTGAGAGGGATGTTAATCTGCCGTTCATGTTGAATATCTTGGGCGCACCCTGTAAGAGCCGCCCTTATGAGTAGAAAACCCACCATATTTATCGATGGCGAAGCAGGCACCACGGGCTTGCAAATCCGTGATCGTTTGAAAAATCGCCGCGATTTGGAATTGGTTTCCTTACCCTACGAAAACCGCAAAGACCTGGACGCCAAACGTGAATTGCTGAACAGCGTAGACGTAGCCATTCTCTGCTTGCCAGATGATGCAGCTGTTGAGGCGGTTTCGCTCATCACCTCTAACACCCGCGTCATCGATGCCTCAACCGCTTTTCGCGTGAACCCCGATTGGGCCTATGGCATGGCCGAACTTGATGCCAGTCAATTTGATAAAATAGCCAATGCCAAGTTGGTCTCAAACCCCGGCTGCTATCCGCAAGGCTTGATCGCATTGACCAAACCTTTGATTGCTGCAGGCCTGCTCGAAGCCGATTACCCTGCCACCTATAACGCCATCAGTGGTTATTCCGGTGGTGGCAAAAAGATGATTGAGGATTATGTGGCCCAAGGGGCGAGTGCCTCGCCTTATATGCCCTATGGCCTCACCTTCACACATAAGCATTTGGCCGAGATGAAACTTTATGCTGGTCTTTCGCGCGGAGTAATTTTTCAGCCAGCAGTCGGCAATTATGCCCAAGGCATGATGGGTTGCGTTCCTCTATTCACAAAGCACTCAGGCGAAAAAATCCACAATGTACTGACGAATTATTTTGCAGACCAGCGCTTCATCAGTGTTGCGCCGTTGGCAGCTGTAGAGCGCCTTGACAGCTTAAATCCTGAAGCGCTTAACAACACCAACAAGATGCGCCTGCATGTGTTTGCCAATGATATAAGCGGCCAAGTTTTGCTCATGGCGATATATGATAATCTCGGCAAAGGTGCTTCAGGTGCTGCCGTACAAAATCTCAACATTATGATTGGTGCGGACGAAGCCACATCAGTCGATCTCGCATTATAAGGAACGATCATGGAACAATTTAAGACTTTAACTGGTGTTGCAGCCCCTTTGAACATCACCAATATCGATACCGACATGATCATTCCAAAGCAATTTCTCAAAACCATTAAGCGTACTGGACTTGGCAAATCGCTATTTTTTGAAATGCGCTACACTCAAGAAGGTGTTGAGCTGCCGCAATTCATATTAAATCAACCAGCCTATCGCAAGGCTGAAATTCTGGTGACAGGCGATAATTTTGGCTGCGGTTCATCGCGCGAGCACGCCCCTTGGGCGCTGTTGGATTTCGGTATTCGCTGCGTGATTGCCACAAGTTTTGCCGACATTTTTTATAACAACTGCTTCAAGAATGGCATCCTGCCAATTGTGGTCAGTGCCGACGATCAAAAAAAGCTTTTGGATGATGCAAGCCGTGGCGCCAACGCCACCATGACCATTGATCTGCCAGCCCAAGAAATTCGGGGGCCAGATGGTGGTGTAGTGAAGTTCGAAATTGATCCTTTCCGCAAGCATTGCTTGCTTGATGGCCTAGACGACATCGGCCTCACCATGGAAAAAGCAGACGCAATTGCCAGCTTTGAAAAGAAAAATGCGTTCGCCCATCCCTGGTTATAAATCATGAACACCATCCTCAACACCGTCCTGCCGGTTTTCGGCATGATTATGCTGGGCTATGGTTTTTTCAAAGCCAAAATAATTGATGAGGCTTCCGGCAAGGGCCTTTCTCTGTTTGTGTTTAACGTTGCCATTCCGGCATTGCTGTTTAGAACAATGGCGACATTGAGCTCGCAAGATTCAGCACCTTGGAACTTGTGGGGCACTTATTTTGGCGGCCTTGCTTTGACCTGGATTCTGGCAGCATTCGTTTCAAAATATATCTCGAGCCTAAACTTCAGTGGCGGGGCCTCGACATCTATGGCTTCAGGGTTTGGCAATTTGGCCATGCTTGGAACGCCCTTGGCTTTGGCACATTTTGGCCCCACCGTAGCCGTGCCGCTGGGCATGATCTTGTCAATTCATGCGCCTCTCCTTTGGTTTTCTGCAACCTTGCACCGCGAATTTTCAAAACATTCAAGCAACTTTTCACTTGCAAATACCGGCCAAGAACTGCTCACAAATTTAGCAAAGAACGCCATTGTAGTAGCACTCATCGCTGGAACAGTTTGGCGGATGACTGGCCTAGGTCTTCACCCTATTCCAGATAAAATGCTGACCATGCTCGTCGATGCCTCGGTGCCCGCGGCACTTTTTGCGCTCGGCGTGTCTCTCGCTGGCTATTCGCTCAAAGGCTCATGGGATGGCATGTTTGCAGTGATCGGTTTGAAAATGATTGTCATGCCCGTAATGGTTTTCGTCCTCGGACATTATGTGTTTCATTTACAACCGCTTTGGTTAGAAATTGCTGTGCTCTTTGCTGCAATGCCAACCGGCGCCAATGCATTTCTGTTTGCCCAGCGCAATGATGAAGCCGTGCCCGCAATTTCGGGGGCCATTGCCGCAGGCACTGCCCTTGCCGCCATCACCGCTTCTGTGCTTCTTTATCTGATGGATGCTGGATATATCTAAACATGGCGAAAATTCTCGCTGTCTCATCGCAAGTGGTTTTTGGCCCTGTGGGCCTCAGTGCTATCGTGCCTGCCTTGCAGGCTGAAGGCCATGAAGTTTTGGCCCTGCCAACTGTGCAGCTCTCCAATCATCCCGGTCACGGCAAGCCCGCAGGTGTGGCCCATGATTTGGATTCCATGGTTGCTGCTCTCGAAAACATCAAAGCTTTGGATAATCTCGATGCCGTGATCACCGGATATTTCGCCAGCGCCGAGCAGATCCACGTGGCAGCCAACCTGATTCGAAAACACCGCCCACAAATAATTCTTATCGATCCAGTGCTGGGTGACCATGGCAAGCTCTATGTGCCAGAGCCAGTGGCCAAAGCAATACGTGACGAATTGCTGCCACTGGCCACAATCTGCATGCCAAATGCTTTTGAATTGTCGTGGCTTACTGGATTAAGCGTCACCACAATCGACGAGGCCAAAGCCGCGGCCCAAAAATTGGATGCTCGGGAAGTGATTGTAACATCCGTCACAGATGGACAAAACTTAGCAACGATGCGGATCACCAAATCAAACCTGACAATTATCAGAAATCTAAAGCGCGATTTGGTTCCCAATGGCACTGGCGACCTGCTGTCTGGTCTTTATCTCGCAAGGCAATTTGGCACGATTAAAAAATCATCCTTGAATGACGCAATGGAAATATTACAAACAGCAATTGCTTTGAGTGGGTCCACAAAGAGTCTAGCCATTGCCCAGGCACTCCACCGCAAGGACCAACCTCATGACTGATCTCGCCCGCGCCAATATTGCAGCTGCCTTCAAACGTATCGAGCCTTATATCCGAAGAACTCCGGTCATGGACCTCGGTCTTGCCACCCATGACACACCGATCAACCTCAAGCTCGAACTCTTCCAACACACCGGAAGCTTTAAAGCGCGAGGAGCATTTAACAGCGTGGTCGGAAAATCAATCCCGTCAGCTGGCATTGCAGCTGTTTCTGGCGGCAATCATGGGGCTGCCGTTGCCCTTGCAGCAAACACCTTTGGCCATAAGGCCCGTATCTTTGTGCCGGGCTATGCGCCAGCAGCAAAAGTAGCCTTGATCAAATCATACGGTGCTGAAATTGTGCAAGAAGGCGATGACGTGGCCCATGTGATTGGTCTGTGGAATGATTATGTGGCCACAACCGGTGCCCTCAGCATTCACCCCTATGATGCAGCCGCAACATTGCAAGGCCAAGCCACGGTGGCTTTAGAGTGGGATCAGCAAACGCCTGATCTTGATACTGTCTTGGTTGCGGTGGGCGGAGGCGGCCTCATTGGCGGCGTCGCTGGTTACTTCAACCGGGCCGTTAAAGTCGTGGCAGTTGAAACTGAAAACACTGCGGCTCTCAATCTGGCGCGCTCCAAAGGCGAGCCCACTAATATTAAACCTTCAGGAGTGGCCGCCGATTCATTGGGTGCAAACCGCATTGGCAACATGGCCTTTGCCATGATCGGCAATCAGATTGCAGATTCGATTTTGGTCACAGACAAAAGCGTGCTCGAAGCCCAGCGCCACCTTTGGAACTCTGCCCGCATTGTAACCGAGCCAGGTGGAGCCACTGCATTGGCCGCAATTCTGTCAGGCATTTACCAACCAGAGAAGGGCGAACGCATTGGCGTTTTAATCTGCGGTGGCAATACGGATTTGGAAGTCTTTGCCAGAACCATCAGAGCGTTTTGACTTTTCATGGAAAAGTAAAAATCGCCCTAAGCAAACGCCGTAAGCATCACGGCGCCCAAACGCTTGGCAAAATCAGCTGGTTCAGCAACAATTTCGCCTTCCATCATAAAGGCCTGATCCAAAAGTAAATGCGCCGCATCTTCAACCGAAGTGGCACCTTGGTTTGCGACCATTTTCGCCAAAGCCTTCATCAATCCATGGCCTGCATTGATTTCCAAAACTGGAGCACTGATTGCAACACCAGAATCCTTCTGGCGCGACAGAAGTTTTTCCAATGTCCGGTCCATGTGTCCGTCATTAACCAAGCACACGGCACTCGCGGTCAAACGCTTGGACACCCGCACATCTGAAACTCTGGTCCCCAAGGCTTCCTTGAAAGCCGTGAGCAACGCAGCAATTTCAGGTTGATCAGATTGAGTGTCGGGCGTTTCAACCTTAGTCTTGATCAAATCTAGATCCGCAGAACCATGTGCCACTGATTTAAACGGCTTACCATCAAAACCCATGGCAGTGCGCACCCAGAAACTATCGACCGGATCAGTGAGCAGCAGCACCTCAACATCTCGTGCCTTATACCCTTCAAGCTGCGGGCTAGATGCGGCCTTGGCCGCATCTTCGGCCGTGAGATAATAAATTGCGGTCTGATTTTCTTGCAAACCAGCAACATAATCTTTCAACGTTACGGCCTCAGATTTTGTTGTCTTGAACCTCGCGATTTCAAACAATGCATCGCGCCTTTCAAAATCTTCATAAAGCCCTTCTTTGATCACCGGACCAAACACATCCCAAATTTTAGAGAATGTGATCGCATCATTTTCGGCACATTTTTTGAACTCCGCCACCACGCGGTTGCCAACGGCTTTTCGAATAACCGCCACATCAGGATTATTTTGCAGCATCTCGCGCGACAAGTTTAACGGCATATCTGCACTGTCAATCACGCCGCGCACAAAGCGCAAGTAAGGCGGCAGCAGCCCCACATCATCTGCAATAAAAACCCGCTTTACATATAGCTTTTGGCGGCCTTTACGTTCAGGATCATACAAGTCAAATGGTCGTTCACCTGGCACATACAGCAGCACATTATAGTCTTGGCGGCCTTCCGCGCGGTAATGAATGGTGAGTGCTGGCGCATCGGTACCGTGATTCAAAATTCCAAAAAATTCTTTGTGCTGCTCGGCGGTAATTTGGTTTTTGGATTTCATCCAAATAGCGCTGGCAGAGTTGATCTGCCGCTTCTCACTTTCACCAGCCAGCATAATCGGGTGGGCTATGTGATCTGAGTAAGCCCTAATAACTTCTTCTAGCTTCCACGGCTCCAAATAATCCAACGCGTCATCGCGCAAATGTAAAACAATTCGTGTGCCGCGATCTAACGATGCGGCCTCTGCAACTGTGAAGGTGCCTTCGCCAGTGGAACGCCACACATTGCACGCCTTGGCACCAGCTTTGCGAGAAAATACTTTAACGTCAGAGGCCACCATAAAGGCTGCATAAAAGCCTACTCCAAACTGCCCAATCAGGCTCGGGGCATCCTTGGCCTTATCGACAAAGGCTTGTGTCCCTGAC
Source organism: Hyphomicrobiales bacterium (assembly GCA_031416755.1). Lineage (GTDB taxonomy): Bacteria > Pseudomonadota > Alphaproteobacteria > Rhizobiales > Aestuariivirgaceae > Aestuariivirga. The sequence goes on along the minus strand of JANOUE010000047.1, from coordinate 36,051 downwards.
TTAGCAATTGTCCCCAAATTATCCGTCAGCTCTTTTGCCGACATGCCAATGCCACTGTCTTCGACAGTCAAAGTCTTAGCCGCTTTATCGGGCGTCAGTGTGATGGCAAGCTTTGCATCTTGTTCCAAAAGCTCGGGCTTGGCGATTGCTTGATAGCGCAGTTTATCCAATGCATCTGACGCATTGGAGATCAATTCGCGCAAAAACACATCGCGGTCAGAATAAACTGAATGCGCCATCATGTGCAGAAGCTTGCTGACTTCGGCCTGAAATTCTTGTGGTTTTGCTGATGTCATGTGCCCTGTCCCATATCATAAGCGATATTGAGAATCATCGGTCTTTCGTCAAGGACAAAAAAAGGGCGGTCGCAACTTGCGGACCGCCTTAACTACTCAACTAACTTAATTACAGTCTTGGGGACTTGGGGGACGCCCAGTTGATCCAGTGTGTTTCGGGGGGCTGGGGGGCTAAACCGAAACGAAAACCAACCAGGCGGTCGAGGCAACAACTGAACTATTCACCCTAATCTTGTCTAAGACTTGATGCAATTGCGGCAAAACCATGGTATTTGTGCTCTTGCAAATCGAAGTCTGCAGAGTCAATATTACGCCTTGATGACAGACATCTATGATCCGGATCAAAATTCCAATATTGTGCGCTTTGCCAACAAAACGCCAAAACTTATCCGTTTTGATCTCCGCGAACTAAGCTTGATCATGCGCCTCTATGGCCGTTACGTGGCCGAGGGCGAATGGCGCGATTATGCAATTGATTTCAGCCCGGAGGCCGCAACCTTCGCCATCCACCGCCGGGCCAGCGAACAACCGCTCTACCGCATTACCAAAAACCCCACGCTGGCGCAAAAACAAGGTCAATATGCCGTGATTGCGCCCGGCGGTCTGATTTTGAAGCGCGGCCAAGATTTGGAACAAGTCTTGCGCGTGTTGGTGAAAAAGCCAAAACTGGTGGACGCATAAAAAAGGCCCCAGTTTTCACCGGGGCCCTTCTTTCAAACTTGGAGCCGTTATTGGCGGTTGCCGAAAATGCGCAACAACGACAAGAACAGGTTGATGAAATCGAGATAGAGTGTCAATGCACCGCTAATGGCTTTTTGGCCCATCACTTCAGCGCCATCGCCTTCAAAATACATTTCCTTGATCTTCTGTGAATCGTAAGCTGTGAGGCCTGTGAACACCAAGACACCAATAATCGAAAGTGCAAAACTCAAAGCCGAGCTAGCCATGAAAATATTGACGACCGAAGCAATGATAATGCCAATTAATCCCATAAACAGGAATGAACCCATGCCAGTGAGGTCGCGCTTGGTTGTATACCCATAAAGGCTAACAGCACCAAACGTGACGGAAGTAATCAAAAACACCTGTGCAATGCTGCTATGGGCATATACCATGCCGAGCGAAGCAAAACTCACACCCATCAATGCAGCATAAAGCCAAAACATCGCTTGGGCAGTTGCCACACTTAATTTGTGCAAGCGGAACGACAAGAATATAACCAAAGCGAATGGTGCAAGCACCAGAACCCACTTCAATGGGCTGTTAAACAGGGCATTGCCAAATGGTGTCAAACCATTAGCGCCAACGGCCAGATTATAAGTACCAACGGCAGCAATGCCAGTCAGCGCCAAACCAGCGGCCATATAGTTATAAACCTTGAGCATATAAGCCCTGAGGCCTTGGTCAATCGCAGCTTCGGTGCGCGCACCGGTTTGCGGAAAATTACGAAGTTCAGACATTGGTCCCTCCTGAGAACATGCGGCAAATATGGGGATGCAAATTCCCATCGTCAAGACCTAAGGCGTTAACCAAAGGCAATTAAATCCATGGCTTTGGCAAGCTCAACATCAAGAGCCGTCACCCCTCCGGCTGTATGTGTGGACAGCGTCACATCTACCCGAGAATAAACATTAAACCATTCAGGGTGATGGTCCATTTTCTCAGCCACCAATGCGGCTTGTGTCATAAATCCAAAAGCCGCCCGAAACGATTTGAACTTGAAACTTTTGAAAATCGCCGCGCGCGCCTCAACCCGGCTCCAGCCCGAAAGCTCATCCAAAGCGGCAGCAATTTCAACCTCTGAGAATTTACTATTCATGCTCCAACCAGTGCATAAGCTTCTTCAATAGCATATGGGCCACCACCGCGCGATGGCCGCGACGAAAACAGAACAAAACGCTCAACCAAAAACGGCACCGAGCGATAAAGCGCATGCGATACAATATAACTGCGAAGGTCTTGTGGATCAGGATCACGCAACCTTGCCAAAGTAACATGTGGAATAAATTTGCGCGGTTCGGCTTCCAACCCCAATGACTGGCACAGCCGCTCTTGCGCCAATTGCATGCGCCGCAGCTCTGCATTCTCTTCGACATGAGCAATTAAAGCGTGAGGCTTGTTGCCGCCAAAGACATCAATACCTTTGATAGTAATGGCAAATGGCTTCATCTCAAGGCGATCTAAAGCAAAAGCCAACTCGCGAGCCTGTCCATCCTCAATATCACCGATAAACCGCAATGTGATATGAAAATCCTGGGCATCAATCCACCGTGCGCCAGCAATTCCACTCTGCATCATCTTGAGATCGAGGCTTACATCCTCAGGAAGTTCCACTCCGGTAAACAAGCGCAACATAGTCACGGTCCTCCGCCTAAATGATTCGGGTAGTCTAGCTCAACTTCTAATTATGGCAAATTGGCTACAAGCGCTTCCACATAGGGAACAATCTTTGGAACAATGATAGCCAAGCCCTTTTCATTGGGATGAATGCCATCGGCTTGATTGAGCTCTGGCTGGGCTGCCACACCCTCCAGATAAAACGGATAAAGTGCCACCCCAAATTCAGCAGCGAGTTTGGCATACATGCCATCAAATTTTGCCACGTAATCGCTCCCTAAATTCGGTGGCGCCTTCATGCCAAATAGCAGTATTGGAATTTGGCGGGCTTTCAGTTTTTGTAAAATTTCACGCAGCGCCCCTTCCGCCTGCAGGGGATCGAGCCCGCGCAGCGCATCATTGGCCCCAAGCTCCACAATTGCAGCATTCACGTCCTCTGTGAGAGCCCATTCCAACCTTGAAGCGCCTTGGGCCGCGGTGTCTCCTGATACACCAGCGTTAATAATCGTTACATCCAGCCCCTTGGCACGAAGCGCCGCTTGCAGTCTGTCAGGCATGCTCTGGCCAGGGTCCAAACCATAACCAGCGGTCAAACTATCACCCAAGGCCAAAATTGTGGTTGTGCCGGCAATTGCCTGCCCCCACATGAACCACACACTCAAAAATACTGTAATGAGTCGCATCATCACCTCTTTATCGGAAGCCCAGTCTCACCTTACAAGCTCAAACTTAAAAGGCCAATCATCAGAATGTTGAAACCCAATTCCGCCCTCGATTTGAAAAACGTGCACCTCACATTAAACAGCCGAGCAGGCGAAGTCAAAATCTTGCGCGGCATAAATGTTCAAGCTGCCGCAGGCCAAGCCATTGGTATTATAGGGCCATCAGGCTCAGGCAAAACGTCCTTGCTCATGGTAATTGCCGGATTGGAAGCAGTCACTTCGGGCCAGATTTCCGTTGGCGGAGAAACTCTAAATGACCGGAATGAAGAATATTTGGCAAAATTCCGCCGTGACCAAATCGGAATCATTTTTCAATCTTTCCACTTGATTCCAACCATGACAGCGCTTGAAAATGTGGCCGTGCCCTTGGAGTTTAAGGGCACAAAAGATGCACTCGCCCGGGCCAAAATCGGCTTGGAGCGTGTGGGTCTGGGCCACCGCTTGACCCACTATCCCGGTCAACTTTCAGGCGGCGAACAACAACGCGTGGCTATCGCCAGAGCCGTTACATCAGGTGCTAAAATTCTCCTCGCCGATGAACCAACGGGCAATCTCGATCAAGAAACCGGATCAACCATCATCGATCTTTTATTCGAATTGAAAGAGAAAGAGCAAGCAACTCTGTTGCTCGTCACCCACGATAGCTCTTTGGCTAAACGCTGTGACCGCTTATTGGAAGTGCGTGATGGCTTGGTGAGCGAGGGCAAGTCTAAATGAGACCAGACTTGTGGGCAACCTATGCCAGACGCAATTTACGCTCTGGCCTCACGGGTTTTTGGATTTTTCTAAGCTGCCTCACATTGGGGGTCTCAGCCATAGCCATTATAGGGTCGCTCGCAGCAGCCGTGCAACGCGGGCTTGATGAGCAGGGCCAGACTCTATTGGGCGGCGATCTTGAATTCGCTTTAACCCAACGCGAAGCAAATCCAGATGAAACCGCCTATATTAGTTCAATCGGCCAAGTAAGTCGTATCGCCACCATGCGGGCCATGGCCCAAAGCAAAGGCGCATCGACACTGGTTGAACTCAAAGCGACGGACAAGAATTACCCACTTTACGGCGTGCTGGAGTTTGATCAAAACGCCGCGCCGAAAAATAATTCATCGGAAATTGAAGTTGATCCTCTTTTGCTCTCGCGCCTCAAATTAAAACTTGGCGATCAGCTAAAACTTGGCAAAGCCAATTTTACAATTCGCGCTGCAATCAAAACTGAGCCAGATCGAATAGCTGATGGCATTATTTTCGGGCCACGCATCATGCTATCGCATGACGCTTTGGCAGCAACTGGTCTGGTTCAACCCGGTTCATTGGTCACCTGGCGCTACCGTGTAAAACTGAGTGGTGTAGCCAGTTTAAAAGCCGGCAAAGCCGCTGCCGATGCCGCAACCAAAAAATTCCCCAATTCTGGTTGGCGCATTCGCACCACAGATAAAGCCGCCCAAGGCGCTGATGAATTCATCAATCGTCTTGGATATTTCATGACCCTCGTGAGTGTGGCCGCACTGACTATTGGTGGCGCAGGCATTGCCAATGCCGTAACAGCTTTTGTAAATCGCAGGCGATCATCCATCGCCACGATGAAGTGCTTGGGTCTACCCAATCGCGACGTCGTTGGCATTTGCCTCACAGAAATTATGGCCGTCAGTTTACTTGGAATAAGTCTCGCTCTCGCAGCAGGTGCTGCAGCACCCTATATAGTGCACTCGCTATTCGGCACAATTTTGCCTTTGCCAATTTCAACAACACTAGACTGGAAGCCCCTTGGCTTTGCAGCAATCCTCGGTCTTCTCGTAACCTTGGCCTTTGCCCTTTTGCCGCTGTCGCGCATCGGCAATATTCAAGGTGCGACACTCTTTCGCTCACACAGCATGGATGAAGGAGGTCGGCCTGCGTGGCGCTACATGCTATTGGCCTTGAGTATTCTTGCTGTCGCGGCACTGGTCATTCTCGCAAGCTTCGAACAGCCAAAAATTACGGCGGCATATTTGGGCGGGCTTGCTGTAAGTTTTATTATTCTAGCCATTCTTGCATCTGCGATAGTAAAGGCGGCAAGTCTTTTGCCACGCCCTAAAAACCTGCTTTTGCGCCAAGCGATACAAAGCCTCTATCGCCCAGGGGCCACCAGCCGCTCGGTCATCATGGCACTGGGCTTGGGGCTTACTTTATTTGTAACGCTCGCATTGACCGACCAAACTATCAGCAAAGAGCTTAAATCAGGCATACCCGAGCAAGCCCCGGCCTTCTTTTTTCTCGATGTGCAAAATTCCGAGCTGGATCAATTCCGCGCCAGCTTGAAATCTCAACCAGGTGTCGCTGAAATCACCAATGCCCCGATGCTGCGCGGCCGCATTACCAAGGTGAAGGGTGTGCCTAGCGATCAAGTAAAGGCCAGTTCCGCTACGAGTTGGGCGCTCAAAGGTGATCGCGGCCTTACTTATGCTGATGAGCTGCCCAAGGGCTCAACCTTAACGCAAGGCACGTGGTGGACAAAAGCATACGCTGGTCCCAATCTCGTGTCGATGACAGAAGATATCGCCCATGGACTCAATTTGAAGATCGGTGACAAAATCACTATCAATGCTCTGGGCCGCGAAGTGGAAGCTGAGCTTGCTAATTTGCGCAAAGTGAATTGGCGCAGTTTAGGCATCAACTTTGTTATGGTGTTTTCGCCAAACACTTTAAAAGCAGCCCCGCACAGCCACATCGTAACCGTGACCATGAACGGGGGTGATGAAGGCGCATTGCTTAACACCATGGCCAGCACTTATCCATCTGTCACTGCTGTTCGTGTAAAAGATGCCCTCGCTACAATCAGCGAACTGCTGGGAAAAATGCTGACGGCCGTGCGCGGCGCAAATATCATCACGTTGCTGACTGGAATTTTAGTTCTGGCCGGAGCACTGGCCGCTGGTCTTTCGTCACGAAGCTATGAGGCCGTTGTCTTAAAAACTTACGGCGCAACAAGGCGCCAACTCTTGGCAGCCTTCATCATCGAATATGCTTTGCTCGGCTTAGTAGCTGCTCTCTTTGGTGTTGTCGTGGGCTCATTGGGGTCTTGGTTCCTAGCTTATTATATTTTGGAAATGCCTTGGGTCTTTTCAGCAACAACTGCAATCGCAACGGCCCTCATCGCAATGGTGCTCACCATTGCTGCTGGCCTCACCGTTACAACGCGGGCATTATCTGCTAAACCATCCTTCTATCTTAGAAACGAGTAACTCATGGTCGTTCTCAATCGTATCTACACCCGAACCGGCGACGCTGGTGAAACTGCTTTAGGCAATGGTGAGCGCTTGTCTAAAGCCAACATCCGCATTGCAGCTTATGGCACCGTGGATGAAACCAATGCCACTTTGGGCATTGTGCGCCTGCACACAGCAGGCCTTGAAAAGCTAGACGCTATGTTGGCCCGCATTCAAAATGAACTCTTCGATCTGGGTGCTGATCTTTGCGTGCCTGATCGTGGAAAAAAACTGGAATTTGAACCATTGCGTATTCTACCCAAGCAATACGAGCGCCTCGAATCTGAGATTGACGAACTTAATGCTGAACTCACCGCGTTGCGTTCTTTCGTTTTGCCCGGGGGCCACCCCGCAGCAAGCTATCTCCATCTCTCACGCACCACCTGCCGCCGCGCTGAGCGCTTGATCGTGGACCTTAAATCCCATGACGGCGAACATGTCAGCGAAGGGGCCATTGCTTACATCAACCGCCTTTCCGATTTCTTTTTTGTGGCAAGCCGCTGGGTTAATTTCAAAGCAGCAGACGGAGATATTCTCTGGGTGCCAGGCAAAACCCGCTAAATGTTAAACGCTAGTTTTGCCGGGTTTGCTTTGGGTGGCGGCTTGATTGTGGCTATTGGCGCTCAAAATGCCTTTGTCATTCGCCAAGGCGTCCTTAATCAACATGTATTTTGGGTGTGCCTTTTTTGTGCATTCAGTGATGCAATTCTGATCTGGGCCGGAACGTTTGGCCTTGGTATTCTGTTGCAGCAAATGCCGCTGCTCATGCCGATTATGACTTATGGCGGTGCCGCTTTTTTATTTTGGTATGGCATTAAAGCATTTCGCCGCGCGCTTAATCCTCAAAGCCTAAACAAAGATGCAAAGTCCACAACCAATTTATGGATGGCACTGACACTCTGCGCAGCATTCACTTGGCTCAACCCCCATGTTTATCTCGATACTGTTGTGTTGGTTGGTTCCATTGCCAATGCCCGGCCGCAGGGCGAGCAAGCGGCATTTGCAACTGGCGCCACGCTCGCGTCAGTGCTGTGGTTCTTTGCCATCGGCTATGGTGCAAAAGCTCTGCGCGAACCTTTGTCAAAACCAAATGTATGGCGCGCAATTGACGTGGCAATCGCAATGATTATGTTCTGGCTCGCAATAAAATTACTGATCAGCTAAGCATTGTAGAATGTTCATTCCGCTGCATGACGATACCCCCCTGAAAGTCATCCGCTTTCAATATGTAACTGTTGCGATCATGGCACTGAACATTGGGATATTTTTATTCACGGGCGCATTTTCGTCTGATGTCGTTCAAGGCACTTTGGCCACAGGTTTGGGCGTTATACCAACAGAATTATTTCATGGCGGCGGCGGCCAAAATCTAGTCCCCGAGCCCTTCACCCTGATCACATATTTATTTTTGCATGCAGGCTGGATGCATCTGATTGGCAATTTGCTGTTTCTTTGGGTCTTTGCGGACAATGTGGAAGATGCCTATGGGTATTTGGGTTTTATAATTTTTTATTTGCTGAGTGGTGCTGCGGGCGCTCTAACCCATGCCTATATGCAGCCCAGTTCACTAAGCCCGTTAATTGGAGCATCTGGTGCGGTCTCTGGCGTATTAGCGGCTTACCTGGTGCTTTACCCAAAAGCTCGGGTTTGGATATTGCTGTTTATGCGCATTCCAGTGCCAGTTCCGGCCTTCTGGGTGCTGGGCGGTTGGTTTTTAATCCAAGTTTACAGTTTGGCAGCAGCTCAACCGGGTGAAGACGTGGCTTGGTGGGCCCATATCGGGGGTTTTGCCGTAGGCATCATCTTAACCATCGCTCTGCGCAATCGCCTTTTCATCTTGCCAAATCGTCGCAATTGAACGGGCCACGCCGTTCCCAGAATTGACTATGCGGCACCTGCTCATTAGTGTCCCGCAAAATTCGCAAATGAGGGTCCCATGAAGGTTATTGTCGCCGTTAAGCGCGTGGTCGATTATAATGTAAAAATCCGGGTGAAAGCCGATGGCTCGGGTGTTGAGCTGGCCAATGTCAAAATGTCGATGAACCCTTTTGACGAAATCGGCGTCGAAGAAGCCATTCGCCTCAAAGAGAAAGGCCTGGCCACTGAAATCGTAGTTGTCTCCATTGGTCCGGCTCAAAGCCAAGAAACCTTGCGCACCGCTTTGGCCATGGGCGCAGACCGCGCCATTTTGGTAAAGCATGATGCATATGTTGAGCCACTGGGTGTGGCTAAAATTCTCAAAGGCGTGATCGAAGCGGAAAAACCTGGGCTGGTGATCCTCGGCAAACAAGCCATCGATGATGATTGCAACCAAACCGGCCAGATGCTGTCTGCACTCTTGGGCTGGGCCCAAGCCACGGCCTGTTCGAAGCTTGAACTGGGTTCCGGTGATGCCACCATCACGCGTGAGATCGACGGCGGCCTGCAAACCCTGAAAGTGAAGATGCCGCTTATCATCACCACCGATCTGCGCTTGAACCAACCGCGCTATGCTTCACTGCCAAACATCATGAAGGCCAAGAAGAAGCCGCTCGATGAAAAGTCTCCAAGTGATTATGGCGCGGACGTAAAGCCACGCTTGAAAATCGTAGCCACGGTTGAGCCTCCTAAACGTCTCGCTGGTGTAAAAGTCAAATCTGTCGCTGAACTTGTGGCGGCCCTTAAAACTGCAGGAGCAATCTAATGACCATTCTTCTGATTGCCGAGCACGATAATTTATCCGTAAAGGATGCAACCCATAAAGCGCTCACAGCTGCTGTGCAAATGGGCTCGGATGTGCATGTTTTAATTGCTGGCAACAACGCTGGCGCAGCTGCCGCGCAAGCTGCAAAGCTGGCCGGTGTGAAAAAAGTTTTGCATGTTGAAAGTACCGCACTGGAACGCCCATTGGCTGAACCCATGGCTGCAACTATTGTTGCCTTGGCACCGGCCTATGAGCACATTGTTGCCGCCGCAACCACCAATGGCAAAAACTTCATGCCGCGCGTTGCAGCACTTCTTGATGTAATGCAAATATCCGATATTTCCGAAGTGAAATCCGCCGATACTTTTGTGCGTCTGATTTATGCAGGCAATGCCGTGCAAACTGTTCAATCGACTGATGCAAAGAAAATCATCACCGTTCGCACTGCATCCTTCGCAGCCGCTGGCGAAACCGGATCAGCAGCCATAGAGAAAGCCAACGCTGCCACCGATCCAGCGCTTTCAACTTACGTTAGCGAGAACCTCACGCAATCTGATCGCCCTGAACTCACCTCTGCCAAAGTAATTGTCTCTGGTGGTCGCGGGCTGCAATCTGGCGAAAACTTTGTGATGTTGGAACGCGTAGCCAAGCAACTCAACGCTGCAGTGGGTGCTTCACGCGCAGCTGTGGATGCCGGATACGTGCCCAATGATTATCAAGTAGGCCAAACTGGTAAAGTTGTTGCTCCTAATCTTTATATTGCCGTCGGCATTTCTGGTGCCATACAACATCTTGCTGGCATGAAAGATTCTAAAATTATCGTTGCCATCAACAAAGACGATGAAGCGCCGATCTTCCAAGTGGCCGACTATGGCTTGGTGGCTGATTTGTTCACCGCTGTTCCAGAACTTGAAGCAGAACTAGGCAAACTCGGCCGCTAACTCTATAATGGCAATTTGATCAAGGGCATTGCAGCAAGATGAAAATTAAGAAAGTTGGCATCATTGGCGCTGGCCAAATGGGGTGTGGCATAGCCCAGGTCTGTGCAGCAGCTGGCTATCAGGTTGGCATCCACGACATGAACCCCGAGCGCACCATCGCAGGCCTTGCCACGATTGACCTGAATCTGGCTCGCCGCGTGAAATCTGGAAAGCTTAGCGAAGACCAAAAGAATGCGACTCTCGCCAACATCTCGCAAATTCAAGCTTATGCCGACTTTTCCGATTTTGATTTAATCATTGAATCTGCCACCGAAAAAGAAGCTATCAAAGTTCAAATTTTCGAAGCTGTCTGCCCACATTTGAAACCAGACTGCATCGTAGGGTCTAACACGTCTTCAATTTCCATCACACGCCTTGCCGCCACAACTGGCCGCCCTGAACGCTTCATGGGCATTCATTTTATGAACCCGGTGCCAGTGATGGAACTGGTGGAGCTCATTAGAGGCATCGCCACCGATGATGGCGTGTTTCAAACCGTAAACGACTTTACAAAGTCCTTAGGTAAAACCACCGCCATCTCTGAAGACTTCCCCGCATTCATCGTCAACCGCATTTTGCTACCCATGATTAATGAAGCCGTATACACATTATATGAAGGTGTTGGGGGCGTTGCAGCAATTGATACCGCGATGAAACTCGGCGCCCATCACCCGATGGGTCCATTGGAATTGGCGGATTTTATTGGTTTGGACACCTGCCTCTCAGTGATGCAAGTGCTGCATGAAGGACTGAGCGATTCAAAATATCGCCCCTGTCCGCTATTGGTCAAATATGTGGAAGCCGGATGGTTAGGCCGCAAAGTGAAACGCGGCTTCTATGATTATCGCGGTGAAGTGCCGGTGCCGACACGCTAACGCTGCAATGATTTTGGCGCAACATTTCGCCAAGCAGTAAATAAAGCACTTTTCAAAGTTATTTCATCTGCGCATGCGAGAGTGATCTGTGTCCAGCCTTGATCACCCCAGCCGCCTTTTAAGGCCGCGAACATTTTAGGTTCGGCGGAGGTCATCATGTCCTGTTGTTCTGTGCGCAATTTAATGATACCAAATTCTTCAGTCTTCAGTGCTGCAAAGATTTTATTATTCACCCTGAAGTCGGCCTTGCCAAAATGCGATTTTTCTTCCGCTTCAGGAAGCTCTAGGGCCATTCGCCTGAAATCATCACTTTGCATTAAGCGCTGCCTCCACTAACTTCTGCGCGTCAAGTGAAGCCCAATCAGCTGGCCCTAAGAGACGCCCGACTTCCTTGCCATTGCGATCTATCAACACAGTTGTCGGCAATCCGACGGATTGTAAAGCGGCCAATGCCGTCGCTTTTGGGTCGACATAAAGCGCCAGGTTATCGGCCCCTGATTCTTTCAAAAACGCGGCAGACGCATCAGCGCCTTTCAAATCTTGACTAATCGCAACCACTTCGAAATCGGCTGAACCGAGAAGCTTCTGTAATTGCGCCAGCTCTGGCATTTCCTTCCGGCAGGGCGCGCACCATGTGGCCCACAAGTTAAGAAGCACGACGCGACCTTTCCAGTCCGACAGATTTTTCACTGCACCCGTGCCATCGGCAAAGTTAAAGCTTGCAATATCTTTGGGCGTTTGATGTTTGATGAATGCCGCCATTGCGGATACATTTTTGGCAGGCGCCACACCAGACACCTTGCTTAAATCCCCCTGAAACCAGTAAATGCCTGCAGCACCTGCCACTATGGCCAGAAGAATGGGAAGAATTTTCGCGTTCATGGTTGATATGTCCGGTTGGAGTGAGGAATTTTGATGACCAATAAAATGTGGGGCGGCAGGTTTAAAGAAGGTCCTTCTGCCATAATGGCAGAAATTAATGCATCAATTAATTTTGATCAGCGCCTTTATGCTCAAGACATCGCCGCCTCTAAAGCCCACTCCGCCATGCTAGCCAAGCAGGGTATAATCACAAAGTCTGACGCAAACGATATCCGCAAAGGCCTGGACCAGATCAAGGGTGAAATTGAGGCGGGTAAATTTTATTTCTCGGCTGCCCTTGAAGACATTCACCTCAATGTCGAAAGCAGACTCAAAGAATTAATTGGCGACGCTGCAGGCCGCTTGCACACAGCCCGCTCGCGCAATGATCAAGCAGTCACCGATATGCGCCTCTATGTGAGAGATTGTGTGGACGCACTCGATCTGGCTTTACAAGATTTGCAAACAGCCTTGGCTGCCAAGGCAGAAACGCATGCGGCAACCATCATGCCGGGTTTTACCCATTTACAATCTGCTCAACCGGTAACTTTCGGCCATCACATGCTGGCTTATGTAGAAATGCTAGGCCGAGATCGTGGCCGATTGGCTGATGCCAGAAAGCGCGTAAATGAAAATGCTTTAGGAGCAGCAGCACTTGCGGGCACCTCCTATCCGATTGATCGCCATAAGACGTCAAAGGATTTGGGCTTCAATGGCCCAATGCGCAATTCGATGGACGCTGTTTCAGCCCGCGATCATATTTTGGAAGTTCTTGCAGCCTGTACCATTTCATCACTTCATCTCTCAAGATTGGCTGAAGAAATTGTAATCTGGTGTTCATCACAGTTCCGTTTTGTGAAACTGACTGACAAATTCACAACCGGCTCTTCCATAATGCCACAAAAGCGCAATCCCGATGCGGCAGAATTAATCCGCGCCAAGCCAGGCCGAATATTAGGCGCATTCACGGCACTCGCCGTGGTGATGAAGGGCCTGCCCATGGCCTATGCCAAGGATATGCAGGAAGATAAGGAGCTTACTTTTGATGCTCTCGACAACTTCGCTTTGGCCATTGCTGCAATGGCTGGAATGGTGCGCGATATGGAGCCACAAGTTGAAACTCTTAAAGCTGCTGCCAATGCTGATTATGCAACGGCCACTGATTTGGCCGATTGGCTGGTACAGAAACTCAACATGCCATTCCGTGAGGCGCATCATGTGACAGGCCGAGTTGTGGCACTGGCTGAAAAAAAATCCTGTACACTTGTCGAACTTTTGTTAGAAGACTTGCAAGCCATCCATGGCGGCATCACCAAGGACGTTTACAAACGTCTGACAGTTGAGGCCTCTGTGGCGTCTCGAATAAGCTTCGGAGGAACTGCACCTTCTAATGTGCGCCGCGAAGCCAGACGTTGGCTACGAGCCTCGAAAGGGAAGTGAGCGATGATGATTTTTCTTAAACAAGCCATTCTAGCGGCCATCATCGTCTCCACCCTTGCGAGTTGTGGCGTGAAGGGCGACCCACAGGCGCCGCTATTCACTATTCAGAAATAATATGCATCATTTTGCTTACAAAGATGGCACACTCCACGCCGAGAATGTAAATTTGAAGACGCTGGCCGATGAGATCGGCACGCCTTTTTATTGCTATTCCACCGCCACATTGGAACGTCACTTCAAAGTGATGAATGATGCATTTGCTGGCACCGATCATTTGCTCTGCTACGCTATGAAGGCCAATTCGAACCAAGCTGTTCTTAAAACCATGGCAAGCCTTGGTGCTGGAATGGATGTGGTTTCCGAGGGTGAGCTCCGCCGAGCACTGGCAGTTGGTGTGCCGGCGCGGAAAATCGTTTTTTCCGGTGTCGGCAAAACTGCCCGTGAAATGGCCTTCGCTTTGAAAGAAGGCATTGCGTGTTTCAACGTTGAATCCGAACCGGAATTGGAACTTCTCTCGCAAGTTGCGCAACGTGTAAGCCAGCGCGCATCCGTTTCAATCCGCGTTAACCCAGACGTGGACGCAAAAACCCATGCCAAAATCACCACCGGCAAAGCTGACAACAAATTCGGCATTTCATATTTGCGAGCGTCGGAGGTTTATGCCCGTGCTGCGGCATTGCCGAACATAGATGTCTCAGGCGTTGATATGCATATCGGCAGCCAGATTACCGAGCTTTCACCGTTCGAGCAAGCTTTCAAGCTGATGGCTGAATTGGTGGCTAAACTAAAATCCGAGGGCCATAACATCCGCCACTTAGACTTAGGCGGCGGGCTTGGTGTGCCTTACCGTGGCGACAATGATATTCCGCCTCACCCCGATGAATATGCTCAAATGGTGAAACGCACACTTGGGCATCTCAATCTAAAATACCTGATGGAGCCCGGCCGGATGATTGTCGGCAACGCTGGCATTTTGGTCAGTCGTGTCATTTACATAAAGGAAAACGAAGGCCACACATTCGTCATTCAAGATGCGGCCATGAATGATCTCATCCGCCCGACGCTTTATGATGCCTATCATGAAATTGTAGCCGTCGATGAACAACGCAATGAAGCATTGATCGAGGCTGATGTTGTTGGGCCAGTTTGCGAAACCGGTGACTATCTCGCCAAAAAGCGCCGCATGCCAAAATTGCTACAAGGCGATCTTTTGGCCACTATGACCGCAGGTGCTTATGGCGCCGTACAATCTGGCACCTATAACACAAGGCCTCTCGTGCCAGAAGTTTTGGTTAACGGCCAACAATGGGCATTGGTGCGCCCGCGTCAAGCCTATGAGGAATTAATCGGGCTGGACCAGCTTGCCGCTTGGCAAAAATAAGCCAAATTTCGCAACCCTAATTTCGCCAATATATGCTATAGACTGGCCTTATGAACGAGCAAACCGGCTTTACCCGCAAGACCACCCTGCAACGGGCAATCTTGTTTTGGGAAGAATTATGGGTGGCACTTCAATTGCCATTGCTGGTCGTTGGCATGGCAATCATACTCGGCGCTTCGGGCCTTTTATTGCAGCTGCCAAAATGGCTGCAGATTTCAACTCTGGTAGTTCTCGCCATGGGCTTTATCGCAACCTTGCGCCCACTCACCAAAATCAAGACTCCGAGCGAACACAGCGCCATGCGTCGCATGGAGCAGGCTTCAAACATCGATCACCGTGCAATCTCCAGCCACAAAGATACCCTCGTTGCGGAATCAGAAAGCACCGAGACCGCCGAACTCTGGCAAGCCCACCAGCGCCGCAAGTTGGCCGAGTTGGAGGCCGTAAAAATTTCACTGCCAAAAACGTCCTGGCGAAATTTTGATCCAACCGCGCTCCGAGTTCCAGTAGCCCTTGCTGCAGTTTCCGCAATTCTTTTGGGACCTGGAGATTTACTCTCTAACACCCTTAATGCAGCAAGCATTTCGGCACCAAGAATTTTGCAACCAGTGACCATCGACGCTTGGTTAAAACCACCTGCCTACACTGGCAAAGCTCCGATTTTGCTCACCAGCGCAGCAATGCGCGATAAATTGGCGGGTGGAAAAGATATTTTAGTTCCAGATAACGCCTCGCTCTCCTTGCGTGTGCAAGGTGTCGAAAAACCGAGACTTGGCTTTTATGTCCTTGGCGACACGACAACAGAACTCCAGTCGGTCGTCAGCCAATCGAATGCTGGCGAACAAAGCTTTACCAGCGAGATAAAACTTGAGCGCTCCTTGCACGTGAAACTTTTTGATGGCACCAAGGAACTGGCTAGCTGGCCCATTGCGCTCATTCCAGACGAGCCGCCCAAGATAAAATTCAACGGTGAACCTAAATCTGAAAAGTTCGGTGGCTTAAATCTTAAGTGGGAAACCTCAGATGATTACGGAGTGAAATCAATCACCACCGAAATTTCCCTTGCTGACCAGCAAGAGAATGCGGAGGGTTTTGAAAACAATGGCGTGTTCCTTTTCGATCCACCAAGCTTCAAAATAGCTTTACGTCACCCCAATGCAAAGACCGAGAGTGGCGACACAACGCAAGATTTGAGCGCACATCCATGGGCCGGACTTTATGTTGAGGCTGTTCTAACTGCAACGGATGCAGCAGGTCAGACCACAGCCTCACAAGCCAAGCGTTTCAAAATGCCGGAGCGCAATTTCTATAAGCCGCTGGCTCAAGCCTTGGTCGAACAACGTAAAAACCTTATCCTCAATCCAGACTCAGCTCCCGATGTCGCAGTCATGCTCGATGCTATGCTGGCTTACCCTTATAGCATTGCTGGAAAGTCTGGACTGATTTTGAATTTGTCAGCGTTAAAATCGTCTCTGGCCAATGCAGGCAACACCGATGTTGTAGGTGCTGTCATTGCTGATCTTTGGCCTATCGTGATTGCCATTGAAGATGGCGAATTAGCTGATGCCCGCGCCGAATTAAAACTGTTGAAGCAGCAACTCGAACAAGCTTTGCGCGAAGGTGCCCCTCCTGAAAAAATTGCTGAACTAACCGACAAGATGCGCAAAGCCATGGACCGGCTTCTTGATCAAATGCGCAAAGAAGCAGAAAAACGCCAAGCTGAGGGTGGCCAGAAAGACCAACCAAAGGGCCGCGAAATTAGCAAGGATGAGCTTCAGAAAATGTTGGAAGACATCAAGAAGCTTTCAGAAAGCGGATCCAAGGAAGCGGCGGAAAAGCTGCTGTCGGAGCTGGATAGACTTTTGCAAAATCTACAACCTGGCCAGGGTGAACAAGCTGATCAAAATGGCGACTCTGGCTTACAAGATAAATTAGATGAGCTTTCCAACATGATGCGCCGCCAACAGGAGCTGATGGATAAAACCCAGCGCTTACCCCAAAATGGCGGCGATCAACCCGGTGAGCAGCAGGGCTCGGACTTGGCCGATAAGCAAGGCGGTCTATCCAGGCAGCTAGATCGCCTCCAACGTGAACTTGGTGGTGAGGGCAAAGATGAATTGGGCGATGCGTCTAAAAATATGAAGGGTGCTGAAGGTTCGCTGCGGCAGGGCTCTAAAGATGAAGCCTTGCAACAGCAAGGCGAGGCCATGCAACAGATGCAAAAGGGCGCAAAGAAGCTTGGAGAAAAATTAGCCAAACTTGGTCAGGGGAGAGCAGGCCAAGAGGGTAGAGATGGCGAGGCAGGCGCCAATAATGACGACCCACTTGGAAGGCCTCGTTCAACCAATAATCCCGACCTTGGCCCAAACAAAAATGCTGTACCGTCTGAACTTGCGATCAAACGCGCTCGAGAAATTTTAGAGCAGCTGCGCAATCGCAGCAGTGACCAGAATTTGAGCGAGACAGAAAAAAACTATATTGAGCGGCTGTTGAAGGGGCTTTATTAGCCCGTCACTACATGCCCGACAAAGGGCAGCTCACGGAATTGATGCGCCATATCCATGCCGTAGCCAACCACAAACAAGTCTGGGCAATCAAAGCCTCTAAAATCAGATTTGATATTGGCAGCCAAGTGGCCAGGCTTATCTAGCAACACGCAAGACATTACATTTTTAGCCCCGCGCGCCGTGAGCAAATCTTTGGCAAAAGCTAAGGTGCGGCCTGATTCTAAAATGTCATCAACCAGCAAAACATCGCGGTCTTGCACCAGTGATTCAATATCTCGCAGCACATCTACTTGGCCTGAAGACGTTTTCGCTGCGCGGTAACTTGCCAGAATCATAAAATCAACTTCTGGTGACAAGCCAGCGTGGTGCATAGCGCGAATCAAATCTGCGGCAAAAATAAAACTTCCCTTAAGAATCGGCACCACCAACAAGCGATGTGGTTTGTGTGCGGCAATTTCGGCGGCCAAAACTGTGATGCGCTTTGCTATCTCAGCTTCAGAAAAAAGGACATCAATCCGATGTCCATCAATGGTGATTGAACTCATAGTTTTGCATTTGAGCTTATTTCGTCAGGATGTGCAAAGCGAATTTGCAGGTTCTTTGCAAGTTCTGGCGGAGCGGCAACCCGGGTGACAAAGCTGGTAGTTTCGCCCGGGCGCAGAGGTCGCGATGCGGTGTCCAGATTCCAAGTATAAAGTTCGGTTGCTGCGCCGTCTCGCAAGCCAAATCTTAGCCAGGGAATTTTGCGGATATTATCAGTCGGGTTACTAATCTCACCTTTTATCAGCAAAACTCTTGCCCCATCCACCATGCTATGCTGTTGTTCTATATGCCTAATTTCTAGCCCGTAAAGGTTCACACTATAGCCCAGTTTTTCATAGGCTTGAATAGTGGCAGGTGCTGCTGCAACCACAGTTTCAGGCAGCATGGCAGCAAGCGACAGCGGTAATGTTGCGGTGAATACTAGGCTGGCCCAGCCAATTGATTTTCGCATCCGCGTTTTTCGTTGGCCGGCAAATTCCTGATGGGCCGTTCTGGCTGCTTCGACCAAGCGCTGCACGTCTAATTCGGGTTCATCTTCATAGTCGATGATCCGCGCAACAGTGCGCGAGGGCTGTTCCACGATGTCGATGATCGGGTGTTCTTTCCAAATATGACTGCAAGCCTGGCACGTAATTGTGAGAACAGAAGTACTGCGACCGTGCTCGCCGAGATCATAGCGCGTGGAACAAGAGGGACAGCTGACGATCATGTTTTTAACAAAATGCCCAAGGAGAGTGACCTGAAAGAGTTAGCCTAACAGCGGTTACAGTTAACAGTCAGTTAAGGCTGTTGCGGCAAAGCTTTGGTGAAGCGAGGAGTGAGTTTTGATTGATTTGCAACATGTAGGTTTGCACTACGGTGATGGTGCCGCAGTTCTAAACGATGTGACTTTTTCCATGGAACAAGGCGATATGTATTTCCTGACGGGTTCTTCAGGAGCAGGCAAATCATCTTTACTACGATTGTTATTTATGGCTCTAAGACCAACGCGTGGCCTCGTATCACTGTTTGGGGAAGATATTTCCAGTCTCACGCGATCTGAACTACCCCTTTTGCGCCGGCGTATTGGCGTGGTGTTTCAGGATTTTAGGCTGTTGGGGCATCTTACAACTTTTGATAATGTTGCACTTCCTTTGCGCGTAACTGGCCAGCATGTGGAAGATTATCGCCAGGATGTTTTGGATTTGCTTGACTGGGTTGGCTTGAAGCAACAGGCCCATGTCTATCCTGAAGTTTTGTCGGGTGGCGAAAAGCAGCGTGCGGCCATTGCCCGCGCCGTAATTTCGAAACCGGAATTATTGCTGGCTGATGAACCAACCGGCAATGTTGATCCGGTTTTGGCCAAACGATTGCTGCATTTATTTCTGGAACTCAACAGGTTGGGAACGACTGTTCTAATGGCTACTCACGACGAGGTATTGGTCAGGCAAGGCAAGAAGCCGCTGTTGCGCCTTGAGGCAGGCCACGTGAGGCTGACATGAGCGGTGCAGCACAGACAAAGCCGGGGCCGATAATACCACCTGAAGCTGCCCCGCTGCGAAACCTCACAGTGACCATGACTGTCATGTGTTATCTCGCCAGCCTCGCTATTGGCGCTTTAATATTGATCGATCGATCGGTTTCGGGGTGGACGCGGGGCCTCTCGCAAGAAGTGACTGTGCAGTTGCGAGTTCTCGATAAAATTGATATTGAACGAGAACTGAACACTGCTGTCGCCATTTTGGAACAAACAGCGGGCGTCAAGTCTGCGCAAATATTAGATCACAAAGTGGGCTTGAAATTATTGGAGCCCTGGCTCGGCGACACTGATCTTTCAGACCTTCCAGTGCCGCGTCTCATTCGTGTGACCATCGACGAAATCAAGCCTCCCGACTTTGAGTCATTATCTGAAACACTAAAGGCCAATGTTAAGGGTGCGAGTTTAGACACGCACCGGCGCTGGCAAATTGAGCTTTCTCGAATGGGCCAAACCTTATCGCTTTTATCTTATCTCATTCTGGCTCTCATCTGTGCTTCTAGTTTTGCAATTGTGGTATTTGCTGCCCGCGCAGTTCTAGCTGCTAACCGGGAGGTAGTGGATGTTTTGCATCTTGTTGGCGCTAAAGATGGCTACATTGCCCGCCAGATTGATCGCCGCTTTTTGGCAACTGGCCTGATTGCGGGTCTGTGCGGTGTTGCCCTTGGGTTGCTGACATTCTTTGGATTGAGCCTTTCGGGCAAATCCGCTGATAATGGGGTTGCACTGGCCTCATATAATCTACTCTTCGGTCAGGATCGACTGTGGACCTATGGAGCAATGATTTTTGTTCCACTTGCAGCCACGACAATTGCGCTGATCAGCGCTAAGTTGACGCTGATGAAGATGCTAAAGGTTAGTCCATGATTGCGCTGCGGTCTTTGATTTTCAATATTTTATTTTATACGAATCTCATTTTATTTTTACTTTTGGGATTTTGGTACTTTTTCCTTCCACGCAAGTGGGCCGTTCGTGCTTTGCAAACCTGGGCTCGGTCTTCGATTTGGTTGTTGCGGATGATCTGCAATATTAGAATGGAAGTGCGTGGGGCAGAGTTCATTCCGCAAGGCCAGGCTTTGGTCGCTGGCAAACATCAATCTTTATGGGAAACCTTTGCAATAGTGCCGCTGTTGGATGACCCGTGTTTTGTCCTGAAGAAGGAACTCACCTATATACCGTTTTTTGGGTGGTTCTGTTTGAAGTTCAAAATGATTGCGGTGAACCGTAAAGCTGGAACGCAAGCTTTGCGAGACCTCACAGCCCGCGCCAACGAAGAAGTTGTGCGGCCGCGCCAAATCGTGATCATGCCCGAGGGCACCAGACAAGCGCCAGGTGATCCGCCTGATTACAAGCCTGGGGCAGCTGCGGTTTATAGCAAGTTGGGGGTGCCTTGTGTGCCGTTCGGTTTGAATTCCGGTATGTTTTGGCCACGGCGTAAGTTTATGCGCTACCCTGGGACAATTATTATTGAATTTTGTGCCGCTATTCCACCAGGGCTGCCTCGCAAAGATTTTCAGGCCCGGCTGCAGGAAGCTATCGAAACAACCACCAATCGCTTGGTAGCTGAGGCGCGTGAGCCTAAAGTACAAAACTAGAACATAGACTCGACAAATTGCATTGTTCATGGTATGTTTCTTGCCATGAACTTCCACCCTGTCACTGCGCCTGTAGATATCGCCCAGCAGATTTGGGCGTTGAAATATCGCTTTGAAGATGAAGTAGATTTGGCTGCAACTTTTAAACGTGTGGCTGATGCCGTTGCTTTGGCCGAGCCTGAAGCCTTACGGTCTTACCATGCCCAGTCATTTTTTGAGGTGATGTCTGATTTACGCTTCCTTCCGGCCGGGCGAATTTTGGCGGGTGCCGGCACTGGCCGCGCTGTGACCTTGTTCAATTGTTTTGTAATGAACAAGATTGGTGATTCGATTCCAGAGATTTTTGCAGGCCTGAATGAGGCAGCCCAAACCTTGCAACAAGGTGGCGGCATTGGCCATGACTTTTCGTCACTGCGTCCAAAGGGGGCTCGGGTTCATGGCGTGGGTGCGGATGCCTCTGGTCCTTTAAGTTTTATGGATGTGTGGGACGCGATGTGCCGCACAATTATGTCAGCGGGTGCCCGCCGTGGCGCGATGATGGGCACATTGCGCTGCGACCACCCTGATATCGAGGCGTTCATCACGGCAAAACAAGACCCTGCGAATCTGCGCAATTTTAATATTTCAGTTTTGGTGACGGATGCTTTTATGGCCGCTGTTAAATCAGATTCTGAATGGCCTTTGGTTTTTGCTGGTGTCGTTTTCAAGACACTTCGGGCGCGAGCACTTTGGTTGCAAATTATGCAAGCGACTTATGACTATGCCGAGCCCGGGGTTATTTTCATTGACCGGATTAACAGGCTCAATCCGCTCTCTTACTGTGAGATAATTTCTTGTACCAACCCTTGTGGTGAGCAGCCTTTGCCAGCCTACGGTGCTTGCTTGCTGGGATCGCTTAATCTGACGCGGTTTGTGAAGGAGCCCTTTGGCAAAGCGGCAACGTTGGATTTGCAAGATTTGCAGAAGGTTACTGCTCTTGCCATCAGGTTCTTGGACAATGTGATTGATGTTTCTAACTTTCCGCTTCCCCAGCAGAAGAACGAAGCTCTTGACAAGCGGCGTTTGGGCTTGGGTGTAACTGGGCTGGCAGATGCGCTTTTGATGTGTGGTGTTCGCTACGGATCTGAGCGTTCTACCATTTTGGCTGCCACGTGGATGCAGACCATTCAATCGGCTGCTTTCGAAGCAAGCTGTGATTTGGCGCTGGAGAAAGGTTCATTTCCGCTTTTTGAAGCCGATGAATATTTGGCTACTACTTATGCCAAATCACTCTCAAGCGAGCAAAGGCAAATGATCGCCCATTCGGGATTGCGCAATGGCTTGCTCACATCGATTGCTCCAACTGGTACGATTTCACTTCTGGCCGGGAATGTATCGAGCGGCATTGAGCCTATTTTTAGCGCCTCCTATGAGCGCCGCATCAGGGATGTGAATGGCGAGCACACCGAGCACTTGCAAGACTATGCTGTGAAACTGTCGCAAGTTTCTTATCCTAACTCTCTTCCACCTGAATTTGTCTCGGTCAATGAGCTTCTCCCGGATGATCATTTGGCTATGCAGGCAGCAGTGCAGCCTTTCGTTGATAGTTCAATTTCGAAAACTATCAATCTATCCGAGGCGGTTAGTTTTGATGAATTTGTTTCCGTTTACGAGAAGGCCTATGGGCTCGGTTTAAAAGGCTGCACCACGTTTCGTCCGAATGCAATTACCGGGTCCATTTTGACTGACTTGAAGGATAGGTCGATGACTTGCCCTTCGTGCGGAGGTGAGAGTCTGATCCATCAAGAAGGTTGTAAATCTTGTAGTTCATGTGGTTTTGCCGTTTGCGGCTAATTTTTGCTGTTGACACGACTCATTTAATGTTCTACGTTTGTTCCTATGATTATTCAAGGTTCCCCCATAGCGCTCGATACGCCACAAGACGCCGATATGAAGGAAAGATTCTTCTATTGGCAAGGTTCCTCGGGCCGTAAATACATCCATTCTGTCTATGAGTTGGATGCCTGCCCGCCGCTTCCAGGTGCGGTTTATGTGGCGGTCAAACGCCGTGGTCATTTGCGCATCGCCACTGAGATAGGCCGCTTTGCGCCCTTCTGGGACAAGACCTTGGGTGATGATGATTTGACCCGCCTTGAGCATTTGGGTGTTGATGAAGTTCACGTGCACCTTCTCGCCAAAAGTCCTGAGATTGCTGAATCTGTGCGCTATGATTTGTCATCTGCGTTGGGTGAGCCCGCGGAGCATCATGGTTTCAGTGAAGCGCCTTCTTCATGGGTGCGAGCTGCCTAATTTTTCCAGCGCAGGTGCGAGCTTCTCTAAACCAGCATCATGAAGCCCCATGCTGCGCAAATGAGCCAATGTGTTGCGCACATAAGTGGCACAACTTCCAGACTGCCCATAACCCTGCGCAACAAATGCCATTGTTTCGCCAACGGACATAGCTGGCGCACATTGTGGGTGCTCCTTAACCACAGCATAAGTCACAGCCAACACAGGTTGTTCAATACCCTCAACATAAACCTTCGTTACTATTTCTCGATATACGCCAGTGATCATTTCCCGTTCACGCACATAGCCTAAGACATCCAACCAGTGATCTCCAAGCACTTCAAAGCCCACCCCCACGCATGAGCCACCGCGGTCCAACCCCAATACCAAACCGGGCTTTTCACTGGTTCCGCGGTAGTGATGTGAGTAAACACTCAAGCGTCGATGATAGCCCGAAAGTCTCGCAGTCACTTGGCGTTCGAATCCAAATCCGGGCTGCCACATCAATGAGCCATAGCCAAAAATCCAACGGCACTGTTCGGCTTGCGGATTGTGGAGCAAATGCCTCAGTCCTTTTTACCACTGCGTCCGAAATCAGGAGCAGCTGTATCTTGGCCGGCTGCAATAATGCTCCGCCGTGCCTCACGGGCCCGGGTGAAGAGATTAAACAAAGTCTCACCATCGCCCCAGCGCACAGCCCGCTGCAGAACCGAGAGTTCTTCCGAAAACCGCCCCAGCATTTCCAGAACCGCATCCTTGTTATTCAAGAATATATCCCGCCACATAGTTGGATCAGATGCCGCAATCCGGGTAAAGTCTCTGAAACCAGAAGCTGAAAATTTGATCACCTCTGAATCAGTTACACTCTCAAGATCTGCCGCAGTTGCCACCGTCGTGTAGGCGATGAGATGGGGTAAATGGCTGGTAATGGCCAAAACCAAGTCATGGTGCTCGGCATCCATAATCTCAACATTGGAACCACACGCCTTCCAAAACTGCTCTAGCCGCGCAACTGCACTCCCATCAGTTTCTTCGACTGGCGTAAGAATGCACCACCGGCCCTGAAACAATTCTGCAAAACCAGATCGAGGGCCTGATTGTTCCGTGCCGGCAATGGGGTGCCCCGGAATGAAATGGACCCCAGCTGGAATGTGCGGCCCGCACTCACGCACAATGGCGCCTTTCACCGACCCCACATCTGTCAATATGGCCCCGGCCTTCAAATGACCACCAATCGCGGCGGCCAAGGCTCCACAGGCCCCAATTGGTGCGCAGAGGATAATCAGATCGGCATCCACAACTGCATCCGCTACCGATTCGTAAACAGCATCCACCAAGCCGATTTCAAGCGCAATCAACCGCGTCTCTGAACTCTTGGCATGCCCCACAATGGCGCGGGCCAAATTATACTTGCGCATCGCAAGACATAGCGAAGAGCCAATTAAACCAAGACCCAGCACCGCCACTTTTTCAAACATCAAACTCACGCCATAAACTCTTTCAGTGTCGCAACGACACTCAGATTTGCTTCTTCTGACCCCACAGTTAAGCGCAACGCCTGAGGTAAACCATATGCGGTCACCCGGCGTGCGATAATATTATGCTCGGTCAAATAGGCATCAGCCGCGTCAGCCTTTTCAGAACTGCCAAAATGGATCAGGATGAAATTGGCCACGCTAGGTGTAACTTCTAGTCCAAGTTGCCGGATTTCTTGTGTGAGCCACGCCCGCCATTGGTCATTATGAGCTGCTGCCCGTTTGATGAACTCAACATCCTGCATCGCTGCTGTGCCAGCCGCCAATGCCGGAGTGCTAACATTAAACGGACCTCGAATACGATTCAAAACCTCTGCAATTTCCGGCGGACAATAGGCCCAGCCGATGCGAACCCCGGCCAAACCATAAATTTTTGAAAACGTGCGCGTCATCACAACATTTGAGCTGGATTCAACCAAACCTATTCCAGCATCATAATCATCGGCCGATACAAATTCCGCATAAGCCCCGTCCAAAACCAAAACCACATGCGACGGCAGACCTTGATGCAAACGCCGAAGTTCCGCCGCAGTTAGATAGGTGCCAGTTGGATTATTAGGGTTGGCAAGATAAATCATTTTTGTAGCTGCTGTCACACGCGAAAGAACTTCACCCACATCAGTTCTAAAATTGTGCTCAGGCGCAACCACAGCTCTGGCATCATTAGTGGCTATGATGATGGGATAAACCAAAAAACCATACTGACTATAAATCGCCTCATCGCCTTTGTTTAGATATGCATGTGCTAAGAGTTGCAGCAACTCATCAGAGCCAGTGCCGCCACAAACGATATTTTCAATTTTCAAGTTATAGCGCTGAGCAATTGCCGATCGAAGAATTTTTGCTTGGCCATCAGGATAGACAGATAGGCCAAATCCAGAAGCCTCTGTATAAGCGGAAATTGCCTGAAGGCTCGGGCCAAAGGGCGATTCATTGGACGAGAGTTTGAACACCTTTCCAGTCTTGGAACCCGATTTTCCAGGCACATAAGCCGAAATTGTTGCAATGCCAGCCTTGGCTTGCGGACCAGCTTTGGAATCAGAACCCATGGTCAAATCTCTAATGCGCTATTACAGCGGCCAGCTATTTTAAGTCCAAGCGAAACATTAGAGCGTGTGAGACCAACCAAAGGGCCTTCATGGTCTTGCAAAAATCCAGGCAAGCTAGAAAGCCTGTGTTGCCCAATCTTCACCTGCCAAAGGGGCTGAGGCACAAAATCACGAGGCAGTTTGCCTTCGGTTATCACCAAAGTCTCATCATCACCACTCGCCTCGACCGGGGCATGACCTAAAATCAAAAGTTGCGGCACCAAACTATCTTTGATGCATGGCAAAAACCCAATCACTTGCGCCTTTCCGGCTCGTCCAGCCACAAACGCTTCAGTCCAAGCCTGTTCAGTCTCAACGACACAGATATCTCCCTGCACCGAATCAATTTGCAAAAGCGCTTGCGCCTCATCACGATATTCTTCCACCAGCATTGGTCCGAAATGATCTCTTAGGCGCAATCTATGCGCCATATTGGAATTCAAATGTTTGCTCACATGCAAAGTAATAGGAGCCTGCCTGCGGCTTGATTCATTCAGCATCACCCGCCAAAGTCGCACCAGGAATTCAGCGCTAAAACCCTTAGCTTTGCCGCGCAATACGAGACGCCGCAAAATTGCAGTCTCACGCGCAGGCCGCAACGGCAAAGCGAAAGTTCCAGGCTCAGATTTCTTCAAACCTTGCACATGGCCGGTAATTGCAAACCGCTGCTCTACCAAATCAAATATCTGATCATCGATGGCATCAATTTTTCGGCGCACGTCTTCCAAAGAAAATCCTGCCGCCGCACCTAATTCATCCAAACTCATCTTTTCAATCTCGAGCTAAAGCATGCCATCACTTGAGATGTCATAAAGTCAACTGGCACAAATTGCAAAGAAACTAACCAGCGGAGTTTTTGCGTGGAGAACCAATCAAAGCCGGCCTGAAGCGTAGAGCGCTGCGGGCCAATCGCTTGCCTGTCTTATAGGCAAAAATTTGTTTGGTAGCAGTCGCAATCAAAACTCCTGAAAGTTGGCCCAAAGCAGCAGCCCCTAATTTTTCAACAGCGGGCGCCAATCGCACCCCCCCCAGATGGAGCCAAGGAGGCATAAACAAACCGTATTTCATCTGGACCAGCGAAAATTGTGCGCCTTTCAAATGTTGCCTGAGTTGCATCGGTGAAAAAGGTTGCCCAAACCCAAATGGAGAAGAATCTGAAAGCGACCATAAGCCATGGCGATTGGGCACCACTAAAATCAATTGCCCTTGCGGTGCGAGAACGCGCCACAATTCTTGCAACATTTCAGCAGGATCGTCGGTGAATTCCAACGCATGAATGAGCAGAGCCACATCAATTGAATGATCCGGAAGTGGCAGATCAAATTCATCCACCAATGCAGATTGCACCAACCCCGATGGTGGCCAATGCGTCACGCCACGTCTGGCCAACATAAATGCCATCGTGCCAGAAACGGGCTGTAAATAAGGCGTGGCATAGCCCAGTCCCAAAATCCGTGAACTACCCGCTGTTTTTAGCGCAGCAACAATTTTAGGACTCACCAGACGATGAGTAGCTTTTCCCAAGGGACTCGCATAGAAGTCTTGCAGATCAACAACATTCATGACGGCGACACTAAGCCAAAATGGCACAAGCGTCACCCCTGAAAGAAAAAAGGGTAAACCCGTGCCTCATCTCGATATGCGTCAGTTCATGTGCCTCAACGATAATTATGGCCTGATTGTTCATGATAGCCAAACTGGAGCTACCGCGGCCATTGATGTGCCCGATGCAGATGTTGTTGAAACACAGCTTCGCAAATTCGGCCGCCAGCTTACGCATATTTTTAACACCCATCACCACGCCGATCATGTGCAAGGCAATTTGCGGCTCAAGGATCTGTTCGGCTGCAAAATCATCGGGCCGAAAGCTGAAGCCGATAAAATTCCAGGTATTGATATTGCAGTTTCAGGTGGAGAAAAGTTTATCTGGTCCAAACGCGAAGTGTTTGTGCATGCCTGTCCCGGCCACACCTCCGGTCACATTGCATTTTCAATTCCGTCAGAGTTTTCGCTCTTTGCCGGAGATACAATTTTTGCCATGGGCTGTGGACGTGTTATCGAAGGCACAATGGATGAAATGTATCACTCGGTGAATCAGTTTAAAACCTTGTCACCCAGCACTTATATTTATTGCGGCCATGAATATACCGAAGCCAATTGCCGCTTTGCCTTAACATTAGAGCCAGGCAACAAGCATTTGCAAAACCGATCTTATCACGTGGCAGCGCAAGTTGCTCGCGGAGAAATGACCTGCCCCACAACAGTGGCAGAAGAGCTCAAAACTAATCCTTATATGCGCTGCGACAGCCCCGAAATCAGAGCCACACTAGGCATGGAATCTGCAACGGATATGGCAGTGTTTGCGGAAATTAGAACCCGCAAAAACAATTTCAAGTAGATTTTTTGAAGATCAGGTCTTTGGCCGCAATCACCGCGCCGAGCGAGATCAATACACACGCAAAGGCAAGAGACCAACTGGCACTCGCATAGCCCGCTGCAACCAGAATTGAGGTGGAAAACAGTGGTGCGGCATAAGCCGAGGCTCCCAGCACCATCACATCACCATTTTTTACGCCAAAATCCCATGCGTAAAAGCCAAGTCCCAAAGGAAACAGTCCAAGCAGTAATATTGCAACCCACTGGCTAGCAGCTTGCGGCCAAATTGTTGGCTCGAGTGCCACATGCAAAATTCCGGCAACAACTGCCGTCACCAAACAAAAACCAGCAACCACATCCGTGGGCACATCCGCCATCCGCCTAGACAGAATTGAATACCCCGACCAAATCACTGCGCAAGCCAAGGCTAAAATGTGCCCAAGTTTAAGTCCTTCACTAAAGCCCATAGTACCACCCTTGGTGATGATAACTACGGCTCCGCCAAGACCCAGCAGGGCTCCGAAGACATGGTGCAATCTCAAATGTTCGCCGGGTAAAAAAGCGGCAAGCAGCACAATGAGCAATGGCCAAAGATAGGCAATCAAACTGACTTCGACAGGTGGAGCGCTTTGAATAGCAAAGAAATAAAGGCAGTGGTAGACGCAGAGCCCAAATGTGCCCGTCAACCACACTCGCCAGTTCTGCTGCAATGATTTGATGGCGGCAGGTCGCCAAATCCAACTTATGATGCCGCTCATGGCACCTATTAGAAAACACAGAGCCGTGAGTTGAAACGGTGGAATGAAGCCAGAGGCTGTGGATAGGAGGGCCAAGAACGCCCACATCAATACCGCCGAGAAACCAATCAACGTGGCCGTTTTCTTATTCATAAATAGGTTGGAGGCAGAGATTTTTTTCGCAGTTCAATAAGGCTCAATAAAACCGCGCTCAATATGATTGCACCACCGATCAATGAGGAATTATCTGGTATCTCATTTACAAAAAGCCATGGCCAAAATGGGTTGATCACCGCATCTAGCATTGAAATCATGGCCAAAGAAATCGCCGATACAGATTTGGCTCCCAGACCATAAAACACCAGTGGAATTGCCAATTGAATTGGTCCCATTAACATCAGCAACCAGAAACTACGGGCATCGATGGTGAAAGCATTGTGTGCGCCATCCATCAACCAGCTAAACAATCCTGCTGCTACAAAAATCAAAATTCCGCCAACCACAAAAGCCGGCATCATATCAAAACCGCGATAACGGCGTAGCAACAGCGTTTGCAGTGCAAACATAATCGGCACACCTAGACACAGCAAAAGCCCAACATGGCTTCCAACTGTCAAACCCTGATAGCCAATCACCACCATTCCACAGAGCGCCAACAAAGCGCAAAGCCACGCAATCACCCCCGGCCTCTCACCCGTTATCCATGGGCTGAGCAGGCCTGTGAACAAGGGTGAGGTAGCGCCAATTACGGATACGGTGGCAGTTCCCACCATGGTGAGCGATGTAACATAAAAAGTAGTGCCAGCCGCAAAACACACGGCCGACATGATGAGGGCATAAATTGGAATGTTTCTGAATTTTTCAAAAATTTGGCCGCGATAAACAATCACCAAATAGACAAGCAAAGCTGAGGACATTGAAAGCCCTCGCCAACAATTAATTTGCCAACCATTGAGACCGGGCATCAGCCGGACAAAAATTCCAGAAAGACTCCAGCCCAAGGTTGCTAAAAGGACGAACCCAACGCCCGTCGAAAAACTCTGTTGTTTAATTGCCATGCTTCCCCGAATCGACACAACACTAGCAAATCAATTCGGTATCGCAAGCCAACACACGCTCTTTACTCAATTTAAGGTTTAGGAATGCTGGTTTTATGCTCTCAATTTTACATTTTCGCCATCATAGGGGCTTTCAGCAACGACCACCGTCTTAAAAATCTTGTCGAGAATTTTGATTTCAAGTTCAGTGCCAAGTGCAGAATATTCAGGCTTTACCATTGCCAGCGCCAAGGATTTGTTCACCCGCCAACCAAATCCACCATTTGTGGCGCGGCCAATCAGTTTGCCGTTTACGTAAATCGGCTCAGACCCACGCGCATCAGAATGATCATCGGTAATGCCATGAACCTCCATGGTCACAAAATTCCAAGTGAGGCCTTTTTCACGGCTCGCAACCAAAGCATCGCGCCCGATGAACTGGCCTTTTGCAGGATGGACGAAACGATCCAAACCAGATTCATATGCCGAATATTCAATTGAGAGTTCGCGCGGGATCAAGCGATAAGATTTTTCAATCGACAAAGAAGACATGGCCTTAATGCCATAAGGCCTGATGCCGAACTCGCGGCCCGCTTCTGTCAACTGATCAAACAATGCAATTTGCGATTCAACCGGAGAGTGGAATTCATAGCCAAGCTCACCCACAAAATTGACGCGCAGCACATGGGCTGCAGCTGTGCCCACGGCAATCTCTTTGCCAGACAGCCATGGGAAAGCTGCATTGGAAAGATCTGTAGATGTCAGTTTCTGCAAAACCTTGCGCGCATTTGGCCCAGCCAAAACCAATACACCAAGGCGTGTGGTAAGTGGATTCAAGCGCACCGAACCATCGGCAGGCAATAATTTGCGCAGGCAATCATGATCATGGCGTTCATAAGCACCCGCTGATACAAGATAGAAACGTCCCGTCGCCCATTCATAAACAGTGAACTCGGCACGTACCCCACCATGGGGTGTGAGCAGATGCGCCAGTGCAATGCGACCTTGTTTTTTTGGAATTTTATTGGCCAAAATTGCTTCAAGCCAATTGCGAGCACCTGGGCCAGACACTTCCATTTTTGCAAATGCGCTCATGTCTTGGATCGCCACATTATCCATGACATTGCGGCACTCTTCGCCAACAAAGCGGAATGAATTAGAACGGCGGAAAGACCATTTTTCAACAATGCGGCCATCATCGGTGGCGGGAGCGTGATTATGATTGGTCAATGTGTCTTGTTTGTTCAGTTCTGCTTCTGAGAGCGAATAACCCTTGGGCGCAAACCAGCCCGGCCGTTCCCAGCCATAAACTGACCCGAACACTGCACCTAAATCTTTCATCCGGTCATAAACTGGCGTGCGTCTTAAAGGCCGGGCCGCAACACGTTCTTCTTCAGGAAAATGCGGCGTGAACACATTGGCATAGGCTTCTTCGTTCTTTTCTTTCAGATATCCCTTGGTGGCATAAGGGCCAAAACGCCGTGGGTCCACACCCATCATATCAATCGTGGGTTCACCATCAACAATCCATTCTGCGAGTTGCCAACCAGCACCACCAGCCGCAGTAACTCCGAACGAATGGCCTTCATTGAGCCAGAAATTCTTTCTATCCCAAGCAGGTCCAATAATAGGCGAGCCATCAGGTGTATAAGCAATGGCGCCATTGTAAACTTTCTTGATGCCCACTTCGCCAAATGCCGGAACACGGGCAATTGCGGTTTCGATATAAGGGCCCAAACGATCTAAATCTTCCTGGAATAGTTCATATTCGGATTGGTCTGATGGACCATCCACATAACAAACGGGCGCACCTTTTTCATAAGGCCCAAGCAGCAACCCACCATTTTCTTCACGCATATACCAGCTTGAATCGGCCTCACGCAGAACCCCCATTTCAGGCAGGCCCGCAGCTTGGCGTTCTTTGATCAGCGGATGTGGCTCGGTGACAATATATTGGTGCTCGACGGGAATAACCGGAATATCAAGCCCAACCATCGCCCCGGTCTTGCGTGCGAAATTTCCAGAACAAGAAACCACATGTTCACAGGTGATGTCGCCTTGATCCGTCTTCACCAGCCATTCGCCAGAAGGCAGGTGCTCAATGGCCGTCACGGAAGTGTTACGATAAATTTCAGCGCCACGTGAGCGGGCACCCTTAGCAAGAGCCTGAGTTAAATCGGCAGGTTGAATATAGCCATCATCAGGATGTTGAATGGCCCCAATAATGCCGTCCATTTCACACAGCGGCCAAATTTCTTTGAGCTGTGCTGGGGTGAGCTTGTTCACCTTGATGCCAAGCGTTTCGGCAATGCCCGCATAATACATAAATTCATCCCAGCGATCTTGGGTGCGGGCAAGGCGGATGTTTGACACTTTCTTAAAGCCAACCGATTGGCCTGTTTCGGCTTCAAGCTCGCCATAAAGTTTCACTGAGTATTTGTGAATCTGACCAACTGAATAAGACATATTGAAAAGCGGCAGCAAACCCGCAGCATGCCACGTAGAACCGGATGTGAGTTCCTTGCGCTCCACTAAAACCACATCGCTC
This sequence comes from Hyphomicrobiales bacterium, assembly GCA_031416755.1. Classification (GTDB taxonomy): domain Bacteria; phylum Pseudomonadota; class Alphaproteobacteria; order Rhizobiales; family Aestuariivirgaceae; genus Aestuariivirga. The sequence goes on along the minus strand of JANOUE010000047.1, from coordinate 3,484 downwards.
CAGCCCTTTTTAGCCAGATGATACAGTGTGGAAACCCCCACAACGCCGCCGCCAATGACAACAACTCTTGCTTTGCTTTTCATGAAAACACCCTTTTTGCTTCAAATAGCATTAGTGAGCAATACTCAACAGAGGTGAGAATGGAGCGACTTAGGTCAGTCCTTTTCCGACAGTCCCACATGCTTGAGAATAAACTGCGCCAAAGCGGATACGTCGTCTCGACTAAAAACTGGAACATTCGCTGAGACATCGCCATTGGCAGCAACAGCCACAACAGTGGCGTCATCCCCCGCCAGAACTGGATGATTAAGCTCTAAATTTCGCACCTCAATCTTGTCATGCGAATCGCGCTTGTAACCTTCGACGATGACCAGATCACACGGCGATAACTTAGCGATAACCTGATCTAACGAAGGTGGCTCAGCCCCTCGCAATTCATTCATAATGGCGAAGCGATTTTGTGAGACTACAGCCACTTCGGATGCCCCGGCTTTTCGATGCCTAAAACTATCGCGCCCCTCATGATCAATATCAAAATCATGATGCGCATGTTTTACAGTGGAGATTTTATAACCAAGTCCGCTGAGGTGGCGAACAAGTTTTTCAACTAGCGTCGTCTTGCCAGAGTTCTTGAAACCGCAGACACCGATTAATTTTGGCATTCAGCGTACCTTATGCAAAAGTTCTAGCGCACATTTCAGGTCGGCAGCCGTATTAATGTTCATGAAAGGATCATAGATTTCAGCCCGCCAATTAATTTTGACAGCGTCGGCGGCCACAACCCAATCCTGCACCCGGTTTGAAATGGTCATGGTTTTTTGTAACTGTGGCAATAGATTTGTAGGCCAAAACCCCGTGAGATAATGGTCTTGTCCTTTAGAGTGAGCAATTGCTGGCTTGGTGCCGCAAAGCCTTACGACAAGATCGCGAGGCAAAAACGGCGTATCTGATGGCACTGTGACTACGCCGTCAAAATCTTCCTCAGCCGCATAGGTCAAAGCAGCGTGAAGACCTGCCAACGGGGTTTGCAATTCAGCTTCGATATCAGGAACAATATCCAGTTCCAGAAATTCAAAACGTTTGGTGTCGCCATTGGCATTGATAATTGCATCATCGACCTGCGGTAAAAGCCGGTCAACGACATGCACAATCAATTTTTTTGACCCTAGTTTGAGCAAGGCCTTTTCAGACCCCATGCGGGTTGATTTCCCACCGGCAATAATGGCTCCTAAAATTTTCATGTGTGAGCATAGATCCGCTGCGGTGGAATAAACACTTTAATTTCATCACCCAGGTGAATCTCACCTTCTCGTTCCACCCAAGCGGTGAGCCCCCGCTTGTGGGTTGCAGCTCGCACAAACTGCGAAGACTTCTTTGGAAAGGACTTCGCAATCACCTCTGCCACCTGACGGCATGGCAGGTTTTCCATATCTATCACCAACGTGGCACCCGAAGGAAACTGCAGGCGCGACGACGGCGGTAGCAATGTGAGATCTGGAATACCACTGGTCAAAATATTTGCGCCAAGCCAGGTGGCATTCATCTGCGGCAGTTCCATCTCAGCAGCAACTTCCGCCATTTCCTCAGCAGAAATCAAAGTTATCTGCCGCACATTGCGGATCACTGTATTGCGCTTGTAAGTCTGCAAAGTCCGGCTATCGGAAAGTCTCGTCTCGCCACTATGGCAATCACCTTCAGGCCCCGAAAACAAAAGCCTCAAACTTTGCCTTTGTAGTTTCTCAAATCCGGCATCACGGCTGGCTGCAGATAACAGTTGCTCAATACGGCCTATGATTTTGGTTTTAATGACGATAGACACAGTGCTTGTCCTCCAAAGGGAAGTTTTACTATAGTTACACCGATGACCAAAACAACACTCGATCTATCAGGCCTGCTCTGCCCCCTGCCTGTGCTGAAGGCCCGCAAGGCACTGCAAACCATGACCAGCGGTTCTGAACTTGTGGTCCTAGCGACAGATCCAATGGCTGCGATAGATATGCCGCACTTTTGCATCGAACAAGGCCACACGCTGGTGTCACATCAGCAAGCGGGCGAGACATTAACATTCAGGATTAAACGCAAATGACTTATGATTTCGGCGCATTCAACAATTGGGGGCAACTTAAAAAAGTAGCAGTGCGCTCGCCAGCCTCCGCGTTTGTATCGGATGCCAAGATTGATGCCGAATGGAAAGATTTGAATTTTCATTCAAGGCCCAATCTTGAGAATGCGCTGAAGGAATATGCCGTGGTTGAGAATGCACTCCGGTCAACCGGCGCTGACGTGATTGATCTTGGTGTTGGCGATGGCCTGACCCTTGATAGTCTTTACACCCACGATGCATTGATCATCACGCCAAAAGGCCTGGTGCGCCCACGCATGGGAAAACCCCAACGCCGCAACGAAGCGGCAGTCAATGGTGCGGTTTTAGAAAAACTGGGCTTGCCCATTGCAGGTGAAATTACCGGTGAAGGTAAAATCGAAGGTGGCGATCTGGTGTGGATTGATCGCAATACCTTACTGGCTGGTGTGGGCTACCGCACCAATCAAGAAGGTGTACGTCAGCTCCAAACCATCTGCGGGTCTGACGTGAATGTTATGTGGTTTGATATGCCACACTATAAGGGCAAGTCTGACGTGTTCCATTTGATGAGCTGTCTCAGCCCATTGGATAAAGATTTGGCAGTTGTCTACCAACCGCTCATGGCAGGCCGTCTCATTGAATTTCTGCAATCACGCGGCATTAAATTTGTCGATGTGCCCGATTCAGAGTTTGAAACTATGGGCTGCAATGTGCTGGCTTTAGGTCCACGCCACGCTTTGATGGTGACAGGAAACTCTATCACCGAACAGCGCATGCGCGATGCGGGCGTTAAAGTCGAAGTGATTGAGGGCTATGACATTTGCCGTAAAGGTGAAGGCGGACCGACTTGTATGACGCGGCCACTGGTGCGGGGTTAGAGTCCTCTCACTTTGCCTATCCAAACCGGAGGGGCCATTTTAAAACAACTCCTGCACTTTAGGTTTAAACCCCACGGTAATTCTTCCATCAGCGTGTTCAATCAACGGCCTGCGAATAAGTGATGTGTGACTTTGCGCCAGTATAATGGCCTTCTCTTCAGTCACATCCGCTTTATCTTCCTCAGATAAACCCTTCCACGTATATCCCGCACGGTTGATCAGTTTTTCCCACCCGCCAACTCCCTTGATCCATTTCTTAATCTGGGCCTTGGTGGGCTTATCCACCGAGTAATCAGAAAATTCGATCGCAATAGATTTTGCATCAAGCCACTTCAAGGCATCTTGGCAGGTGGAGCATTTCTTTAATCCGTAGGCTTTAAGTGCCATTTACTTACCTGTTCAATGAAAGAGTTTTATCCGTAAAGGCATCCGCTCCACCTGAAATTTGATCGGTGAAAGCCTTGAACAAGCCTTCAATCTCAGATTTTTCTATATCCTTCACAATAAACACCAACCGCGTTTC
>JANOUE010000046.1:0-9530 GCA_031416755.1 Hyphomicrobiales bacterium | reverse complement strand
CCTAAATATCGTTTACTCATGGCGCTGCATTCGATGTGCCAACCGGGGCGGCCCCTTCCCCATGGGGATTCCCAACCTGGTTCATCGGCGGATGATAATTTCCACAGCACAAAATCAGCCGGGTTTTTCTTGTGCGCTTCCACGGCTACACGGGCACCGGCTTGCTGCTCTTCCAATTTGCGGTTGGAAAGTTGGCCGTAGTCTTTCATGGAGTCGACGCCGAACAACACTTCGCCAGCAGCTACGTATGCATGATCTTTAGTGATCAGTGTACTGATCATTTCGATCATGCCCTTGATATTATCTGTGGCTCTTGGTTGCACGGTTGGTTCAAGGCAGCCCAGCGCCTTGGCATCGCTGAAAAACTGGTTGGCGGTTTTTTCCGTCACGCGCGCAATGGCATCATTCAATGGTAGCTCTGGAAAATCTCGCAAAGCTCTGGCGTTAATCTTATCGTCCACATCAGTGATATTGCGCACGTAAGTCACATGCTTTTCACCATAGAGATGGCGCAGCAAGCGAAACAACACGTCAAACACAATCACAGGTCTGGCATCGCCGATATGGGCGAAATCATAAACTGTGGGGCCGCAGACATACATGCGCAGGTTATTCTGGTCGATTGGCTCGAACAGTTCTTTCTTGCGTGTAAGCGTGTTGTACAAGTGTAACGGCATAAACTTCCTCAGGGCTTACTGACCCGGGAAACGCTTTAAATGATTTTAAGTCAAGCGGCGCCCAGCCAGCGATATATTCGCTAGATAATAATAATGCTGCAGATCATGCAGGCATATGGGCAGGCGGTATTCATTTCGTTAAAATGCTCGATTAAGCCCCTGCCGTCAAGGCCCGCACTGATATGTCGTTTACAAACTGGCAACATGGCCTTGGCCCTGATATTGAGGGGCATGAATCAACACCGTCTAGGGCTTTTCCTCACGGCCATGGCAGCATTGGCGTGGTCTTCGTCCGGAATTTTTACGCGCGCGGTTTCGGCAGATTTAATGACGCTGCTGTTTGTGCGTGGACTTTTTTCTGGCACGGCGGTTTTGGCTTTTTTTATAATCATGGAACGTGGCAATGTTTGGCCAGCACTCAAAAAACTGCGTTGGCCCTCACTGGCGGTGGCAGTGCTTTCTGCTGGTGGCATGATCACCGGCATTGGTTCTTTGCGTTATGGCTCGGTGGCTGACGCAATGGTTATTTATGCCACCGTGCCTTTCATCACAGCGGGACTTGCATTCTTGACTATTGGCGAGCGCACTTCGCGCTCCACCATCATTTCCAGTGGCTTGGCACTGGTGGGTGTTTTGATAATGCTCATGGGAGAAGGCTTTGGTGGATCGATGCTGGGCAAAGGTCTCGCGTTGTTGATGACGTGTTGTATGGCCGGCTTTTCAGTTATTTTGAGGCAAAACCGCGATGTGCCAATGTTGCCTGCTATGGCTGGCTCGGCGTTTTTGTGTTCGGCATTTTGTTTTTGGTTTGCCTCGCCACTGAGTGTCTTGCCGCATGACTTAGTGTTGATCGCTGGCTTTGGTATTTTGCAGAATGCGGCAGGGTTGATTTTCTACACTTTGGGTTCGAGGAAAATTCCGGCAGCAGAAGCAACATTGCTAGCGGCCCTCGAAGTGCCCCTCACGCCACTCTGGGTATTTTTGTTAATGGGCGAAGTGCCGGGCTTCTATACGTTGATCGGCGGCCTGGTTGTGATGGCCGCCCTGTTTGGTCATATCGTGAACGAGCTGCGCGGGAAGACACCTGCACAACATGAAGGTTTTGAGGTTGGAGTTTAACTACCTGGCCACCTGCCCGAATAACACTTTCTTTGCCTCATCCGTCATTGGTTCTGCGGGTGGTTGCAAGGCATAGGCTTTCACCACGGCTGGCCGCGCCTTGATGGTTTTGAACCAGCGGTGCAGATGGGGGAAATCTTCCAGCTTCTGCTGGTGGTTTTCGTATGGCACGATCCATGGATAGCATGCCATATCTGCAATTGAATAATCGCCAGCCAGAAATTCGCGGTTGGCCAAGCGCTTGTTCAGCACGCCGTATAGTCGGTTGGTTTCTTTGGTGTAGCGGTCAATCGCGTAAGGTAGTTTTTCTGGCGCATAGACATTGAAGTGGCCGTTTTGGCCTGCCATTGGGCCAAGTCCGCCCATTTGCCAGAACAGCCATTGCATGGTTTCAGTGCGGGCGCGAAGATCGACCGCAAGGAACTTTCCAGTTTTCTCAGCCAAATATTGTAGAATGGCACCCGACTCAAAAATGCTGATCGGCTTGCCGCCATCAAGTGGTGCGTGATCAACAATGGCGGGCATTCGATTATTTGGTGCGATGGCCAAGAAATCAGGTTTGAATTGATCACCAGTGCCAATGTTCACTTTGTGAATTACATAGTCGAGACCCGCTTCTTCGAGGAATATCGTAATTTTATGGCCGTTGGGTGTGGGCCAATAATGTAGATCGATCATGAAAACTCCTGCTAAAAATAAAACTGGCATGGTTCCATTTCGTAGCCATGCCAGAAACTTTTAATTTGGGCGAAAACTATTCTGCTGCTTCAACCGATTCCTCATCTTCCCAAGTTTTGGGGCGCGAGGCCATTTCTTTTTTCAGCTCTTCAGCCACAAGGAATGAAAGTTCTAAAGCTTGAGCTGCGTTTAATCGTGGATCGCAGAAGGTGTGGTAACGGTCATTCAAGTCTTCATCGCGCAGGGCGCGAAGGCCGCCAGTGCATTCGGTTACATCCTTGCCGGTCATTTCCACGTGAACGCCGCCAGCGTGAGTTCCCTCACCTTGGTGTACGCCCATGAAGCGGCGCACTTCAGTCATGATGGCGTCGAAGGGCCTCGTCTTGTAACCCGATGTTGCTTTGATGGTGTTGCCATGCATTGGATCACATGACCAGACCACAACACGGCCTTCACGTTTCACAGCGCGGATCAAATCTGGCAGATGTTTTTCAACTTTATCAGCGCCGAAGCGCGCGATCAAAGTCAAACGACCAGGTTCATTTTCCGGGTTCAAAATATCTATCAGCTTGATCAGCTCATCGGGCCTGAGCGATGGGCCACATTTCAGGCCGATGGGGTTTTTAATGCCACGCGCAAATTCTACATGGGCGTGATCAACTTGGCGGGTGCGATCGCCAATCCAGAGCATATGGCCAGACGTTGCATAATAATCGCCGCTGGTTGAATCATTGCGGGTCATCGCCTGCTCATAGCCAAGCAGAAGTGCTTCATGGCTGGTGAAGAAATCAGTTGAGCGCAATTGCGGTGCAGTTTCAGCCGTAATGCCGCAAGCCCGCATGAAGCTCATGGATTCCGTAATGCGGTCTGCGAGTTCTTGATATTGTTCAGACGCCGGAGAGTCTTTGAGATAGCCAAGGGTCCATTTATGCACGTGTTCAAGATTGGCATAGCCACCTTGCGCGAAGGCGCGGAGCAAGTTTAAAGTTGCAGCGGATTGGCGGTAAGCCATGATCTGGCGCTCAGGGTCTGGCACGCGGCCAGCCAAAGTTGCATCGGAATCATTTACAATGTCGCCACGGTAAATTGGGTATTCCACACCATCTATCGTTTCTGTTGGGGAGGAACGGGGCTTGGCAAATTGGCCGGCAATGCGGCCCACTTTTACAATTGGTAAACCACCAGCATAAGTCATCACCACGGCCATTTGCAGGAACACGCGGAAGAAATCACGGATGTTATCAGCCGAATGTTCGGCGAAGCTTTCAGCGCAATCACCGCCTTGCAGAAGGAAGCCTTTTCCTTCGGCCACACGCGCCAGTTTGCGCTTTAATTTGCGGGCCTCACCTGCAAAAACCAAAGGCGGGAAGCCAGCCAGACGGGCTTCTACCACTTTCAGTTTTTCTGCATCGGCATAATCCGGCATCTGCAGCACTGGAAATTTGCGCCAGCTGTCAGGTGTCCACTTCGAATTCATCACTAATACTCCACACGCTATGGTGCCACTATAGAGGTTCATGGTGCACTGCACCAGCCCCCGATATTTGATGGTTGGGAGAAATAAATCAACCCAAACTTAACTAAGAAGATTTAGATTGCGCTGGGAATAACTTGCGTTGGGAAATAGGATGTTTAGATACTTCGAAAGAACCAATTGGCAATCGGCTTATGAATTTCTTACCTATGGCAGCCCGTCATTGATTGTTCAGCTATTGATGCTCAACACTATTTTTCTGATGCTATTTGTTTTTCGGCGCGTTTTAGGCAAAACCAAGCGCAAGAATAACGCCTCCAATGCAGTGCAAATGCTCCTCATTATGGCCAATGCGGCCGTATTGTTGCAAAGTGATTTCTTGCCTTATGCCAGAATGGCATTTGCCAATTTTAGGATTCTATAAAATCGGAATATGAAATTTGCGCAGATTTGTAGGCAATCTGCTTGTCCACACTCCAATAGCGTAAGTTATCTAAGCTAATCGGATCCCCAGTTACGCCACAGCGCACAAAATCGCCTTCGCGCAAGACTTGGTAATCTGCGTCCAGAAATTTTAGTTTCGCTTCGCGCTGCACCGGCAATGTAGGATCAATGAAATTCATAGCTATCGAGATAGCTATTTCTTGATTGAATTAAAAGAGTGAACCTTGTGATTTTTTCGCGCGCGCGGTGACAGCCAATTTGCCGTCGGCCATTTCAATTTCGAGGCTGGCATCGACAGCAATGCCCGAAATGCCTCGCAGTGGCTGGTTATGCGCATCGCGCACCACCGCATAGCCTCTGGCCAAAACTGATCGATAACCCAGCGAGCCAAAGAGTTTTGCTTCGGCGAGCAAGCGATCTTTCTTGCGCGACGTTGTTTGTAGAAGTGCGCGAGACATGCGGCTGTGCTGATCATTCAGGCGACGGCGTTGGTCGGTGAGGCGTTGTGCCAGTGGTTTCACCGATAGTTTGCCGCTGCTGCGCGCAAGGCGCACCGCATGCTCTTGCACATTGGCTTTCAAGGCCTTGGGCAGTTTTGCCGTTGCAGTGTCCAGACGCTGGCGGGCGAGGGCTAATATTTCGTCGGGCTTTGGAAGGGCGCGCGCTGCGGAGCGCAACCTGGTTTGGGCGTCTGACAGAATGCGGCTGAGAGTTCGCTTTTGGCGGGCATTTAAAGAGGCAAGTTCGGCCAGCAAATCTGCGCGAACCGGAACTGCACGTTCAGCAGCAGCTGTGGGTGTGGGTGCTCGCCAATCAGACGCAAAGTCTATGAGAGTTGTATCGGTTTCATGGCCGATGGCAGATATGAGTGGGATTTCACTTTCGGCAGCGGCGCGCACTACGATTTCTTCATTGAAGGGCCAGAGGTCTTCCAGCGAACCACCGCCGCGTGCCACGATGAGCAAATCAGGTTTGTTCGCCATCTGGTTGAAACCGCGTATTGCAGCGGCCACTTCGGCGGCGGCGGTTTCACCTTGCACGCGCACTGGCCAGATGATGACATGACGTGGGAAGCGGTCATTAAGGCGGTGAAGAATATCGCGGATCACAGCACCAGTTGGTGAGGTGATGATGCCAATAGTTTGCGGCAGATAGGGCAATTTACGTTTGCGGTCTTGGTCGAACAGGCCCTCTGCTGAAAGTTTCTTTTTGCGCTCTTCGAGCAGCGCCATCAACGCGCCTACTCCGGCGGGCTCAATATTTTCGATGATGATTTGGTAGTTGGATTTGCCGGGGTAAGAAGTGATCTTACCGGTAGCGATCACCTCAAGGCCCTCTTGCATTTTGGAACGCAGTTTTGAAAATTGGCCGCGCCAGATTACGGCATCCAATTTTGCGCCTTCATCTTTCAATGCGAAATAACAATGGCCCGATGAATGGGCACCGCGGAAACCTGAAATTTCACCACGCACCCGCACATGGCCGAAGCGATCCTCCAGCGTGCGCTTTAACGCATGGGAGAGTTCTGTTACCGACTGCTCGCCGAGGTTCGGTTTTGCGGCCTCTATGATCTCGCCGGTTTCGGGATCATATTCTGGCATGGTTGACATAAATGCAGTTTCTCTTGATTCTGGTGGTGAGCGTGTCACAAGGCCTTTAGCACAGGATTGGAATCGATGAACGTTCTTTTGATTGGCTCAGGTGGCCGCGAACATGCTTTGGCCTATGCATTGGCCAAAAGCCCACTGCTCAGCAAGCTTTATGCGGCACCCGGCAATCCGGGTATTGGCAAGTTTGCGGAATTGGTTGGGTTGAAGGTGTCTGATCACCTGGCGGTGATTGCGTTTTGCCGCAGCTATGACATCGGTTTTGTGGTGGTGGGGCCAGAAACGCCGCTGGTTGCGGGGCTGGTGGATGATCTCACAGCAGCTGGCATAAAAGCGTTTGGGCCGACGAAATTTGCGGCACAGCTTGAAGGCTCTAAAGGTTTTACCAAAGACCTCTGTGCGAAATTCGGGATTCCTACAGCGGCCTATCAGCGCTTTAAAGATGAAAAAGCTGCTCTGGCATATGTGCGCAAATTGGGTGCACCGATTGTGGTTAAAGCCGATGGCTTGGCGGCCGGCAAAGGCGTTACCGTGGCTTTGAGTTTGGCTGAAGCGGAAATTGCCGTCCGTGAAATTTTCGCAGGCCGCTTTGGCGATGGCGAATGCGTGATTGAAGAATTTATGGAAGGCGAGGAAGCTAGCTTCTTTGCCTTATCCGACGGCATAAATGTTTTGCCGTTGGCCACAGCGCAGGATCATAAACGCGTGGGCGAAGGCGATGCGGGGCCAAACACAGGAGGCATGGGGGCCTATTCGCCGGCACCTTGCATGACAGATGCTTTATGTGTGGAAGTTTTGGAAAAAATCATTCGCCCGACCGTAAAGGCAATGGCGTCTATGGGGCATCCGTATAAAGGGGTTCTGTATGCTGGCCTTATTCTCACCAAACAAGGTCCGAAGCTGATTGAATATAATGCGCGATTTGGTGACCCAGAAACGCAAGTTCTTATGCCGCGCCTGCGTGATGATCTCCTGACTTTGTTGCTCGCATCGGTTGATGGCCTGCTTGATAAGGTTTCGGTGCGCTGGCTTCCTGAGACGGCGTTAACTGTTGTGCTATGTGCCAAGGGCTATCCTGGGGATGTGGTTAAAGGGAGTCATATCAATGGTTTGAACCAAGACTTTGGCAAGAACGTTGAAGTGTTCCATGCTGGCACGGCGCTGGATGGTGAGTTTATTGTTGCCAATGGTGGACGGGTTTTGAATGTGACGGCGCTGGGGGCTGGCCCTCGCGAAGCGCAGAAAGCGGCTTATGCTGCGGTTGATAAAATTGATTGGCCAGATGGGTTTTGCCGCAGAGACATTGGCTGGCGGGCTTTATAATTTCAAAATTGCACTTATATTCACGCCATGAACACATCCCCAAAAATTGGCCTAGCCCTTGGTGGCGGTGGTGCGCGCGGGCTTGCGCATATCCCAGTGCTGGAGGCTTTTGATGAGCTTGGGCTTAAACCTGCCGTGATTGCCGGCAGCAGTGCTGGCGCTTTAATTGGTGCTGCTTATGCGGGCGGCATGAGTGGGCGGGAGATTCGCGAACATGCGCTAGCGTTACTTTCCAACAAAATGGGTATGGCACGGCATGTTTTTGGCACTAAGCAGGCCAAGCTTGGTGATATTTTTTCCTTGAGGGGCCTCACATCGCTGCACTTGGATGGGCAGAAGCTGGCTGATATCGCACTGCCCGATCATTTGCCTCAGATGATTGAAGATCAAAAGATTCCCTTCAAGGTGATCGTGACTGATTATGAACGCATGGAGGAAGTGGTGCTCATTTCCGGTTCTGTTTTACAGGCCGTAGGAGCATCGATTGCGATTCCAGGTTTCATTGTAGCACCCCGGATTGATGGCCGCATTCATGTGGATGGTGGCATTAAAAATCCTGTGCCGTTTGACCATGTTAGAGACAATATGGATTTTGTAGTAGCTGTGGATGTGACCGGGCGGCCAAAGCCGATCAAACGCAACTACCCTTCAAACCTTGAACTTGCAGTGGGCTCGCTGTTTATCATGTTTCATGAACTTGCCAGTTTGAGGCGTGCGCAGTCTCCGCCTGATATTTACATCGAGCCTGATATTAGTCAGTTTACAGCAGCTGATTTTTTTAAAGTGAGGGATATTTTTGCGGCGGCTGAACCTTCGAAAGAAATACTTAAGCGGGCGCTGGATTTGCGATTCTCTGCAAAGGCTTAGCGGCGCAACTTGAAGAAATCTCGCAACAGTATTTGTGCCTCGCCTTCACCAATGCCAGCATAAACTTCTGGTGCGTGGTGGCAGGTGGATTGGGAGAAAAAGCGTGGGCCGTTTTCGACCGCTCCCATTTTTTCATCTGAGGCCGCAAAATATAAGCGGCGGATTCTGGCAAATGACAGAGCTGCGGCGCACATGGCGCAGGGTTCCAGGGTTACGTAGAGATCACAATCGATCAGGCGTTCAGAGTTTAGCAGTTTCGCAGCTTCGCGGATGGCAAGCAGTTCGGCATGGGCGGTTGGGTCTTTCAGTTCCGCAGTGCGATTGCCCGCACTAGAGATCACTTTACCTTGGGCATCGACGATCACCGCGCCAACGGGCACTTCTCCACGGGCGGCAGCTGAGCTCGCTTGGGCGAAAGCCTGCACCATTGGCTCTGGCAGTTTTTGTTTCATCATGGCAGAGAAGCTGCAGTTGACGTGAAAGGCAAGTAAAACCATGCGGATTGTTGGGGGAGAATTTCGGGGCAAGGCTCTGGCGGGGCCGTTGAGCGAAAACACCCGGCCCACGTCTGACCGGGTGCGCGAATCCATTTTCAATATTCTGGCCCATGGTATTGCCGATTTCACTTTTGCAGATGCGCGCGTTATGGATTTATTTGCTGGAACTGGGGCTTTGGGGTTGGAAGCGATTTCTCGCGGGGCGAAATTCTGTTTGTTCGTTGAGGAAGATTCCGGTGCGCGCGGCGTGATCCGCAACAATTCCGATGCCTGCGGCGTGATCGGCCGTTGCAAAATCTGGCGGCGCGATGCAACTGACCTTGGGCCATCCGCTCCGCAATCACCTTATTCATTGGTTTTCGTTGACCCGCCCTATGGCAAAGGCTTGGGCGAAAAGGGTTTGCAGTCGCTCCTCGCTGGGGGTTGGCTGGCGGCGGGGGCAATTGTGGTTTTGGAAGAAGCTGAGAAAACTGTGGTTGCTGATGTGGCTGGTTTGGAGCTTTTGGATCAACGGACCTATGGCGATACGCAAGTTCGGATATACAGAGCTTGATTTCAAAGATGCTTCGAGGCCCTTCGGGCACCTCAGCATGAGGGGAAACAATTATCCTCACCCTGAGCATGAGGGGAGATAATTATCCTCACCCTGAGCATGAGGGGAAACAATTATCCTCACCCTGACCATGAGGGGAAACAATTACCCTCACCCTGACCATGAGGGGAGATAATTATCCTCACCCTGAGCATGAGGGGAGATAATTATCCTCACCCTGAGCATGAGGGGAGATAATTATCCTCACCCTGAGCATGAGCATGAGGGGAAACAATTATCCTCACCCTGACC
>JANOUE010000045.1:0-30500 GCA_031416755.1 Hyphomicrobiales bacterium | reverse complement strand
ATCAGGCTGAAACCGATCACTACTGGAACGCCATTGTAGGCAATGGCGGCGCAGAAAGTGCCTGTGGCTGGTGCAAAGATAAATGGGGCATCTCCTGGCAAATCACCCCGCAGATTCTGATGGATGCGCTAAGTGCCGGCGGCCCCAAAGCCAAACGCGCCTTCGACGCCATGATGCCGATGCAGAAAATTGATGTGGCCACGATTGAAAGGGCAATTGGCGCGAGCTAGCACACGTTACGCACCAATCCTTCGAGGCTCGCTTAGCCGAAAACCCGAAAGGGTTTTGCGGCATAGCTCGCACCTCAGGATCAGGGAAATCAATTACGTCCCTCACCCTGAGGTGCCGCGCCCTTGCGGCCTCGAAGGGGTGCTGGCTGCGAGCACAGGGGTGAGGTCCCTTGCCACACGCCCAAGACTTAATTTAATGAAGCGACACTGTACCCTCCTCAGTTCTTCCGAATTGACCACAACATTAATTAATAGTTAGCGCCTTAGTTGAGGAAGCAAAATGAGCAAACTCTCCGCCAATATTCAGGTGTCATTGTTGTTGGTACTCGGTGGTTGCGCGAGCGCCAGCCTTCTCCATCAACTCCACAAACCGCTTGAACAAATAATGGCTATCCTGCGGCCCTGGGCTGGCTTCGGGGTGGTGCTGCACGCTGAACACTGGCTTACCTTCCAGCGCCAAACCGCAGTTTGATCCATCAAACAGGCTCACATGGGTTTCCACCACACCTGTTGGCAGGCTGTCGCGGTCCACGGCAAAGCCGTGGTTCATGGAAACGATTTCAACTTTATTGGTGGTATAATCTTTCACCGGATGGTTGGCCCCATGGTGGCCTTGATGCATCTTCATGGTTTTGGCACCGAGAGCCAAGGCCAACATTTGATGGCCCAAACAAATGCCAAAAATCGGCTTGCCAGAATCCACAAGCTTGCGAATTTCAGGAACTGCATATTCACCTGTGGCCGCCGGATCGCCGGGGCCGTTGGAGAGGAAAATGCCATCAGGCTGCATCGCCAAAATATCTTCGGCTTTGGCATTGGCTGGAACCACGGTTACTTTGCAGCCCACAGAAACCAAGCAGCGCATAATGTTGCGTTTCATGCCATAATCAATCGCCACAACAGTGAAGGTGCCTTCGCCTGTCGTATAGCCGGTTTCCCAATCCCACAATTTCTCATCCCAAGTCATGCGCTGCGCAATCGACACATCTTTGGCGAGGTCCAAGCCTTCAAGCCCGCCCCAGGCCTTGGCCATAGCGGTTAATTTCTTCACATCAAATTTGCCGCGAGGATTATGCGCGATCACACCATTGGGCATGCCTTTCTCGCGGATCAAATTGGTAAGCTCGCGCGTATCAACACCAGAGAGACCAATGATGCCGCGTGCCTTTAGCCACTTGTCAAAATGCTTGGCGGACCGATAATTGGCAGGCTCGGTCACTGGCGCTTTTACAATGCAGCCTTTCACAGCAGCGCTGGCGGCAAGATTTGTGGTTTCACCATCATCATCATTGGTGCCCACATTGCCGATATGCGGGAAGGTGAAGGTTACAATCTGGCCAGCATAGGATGGATCAGTGAGAACTTCCTGATACCCAGTCATTGCCGTATTGAAGCACACTTCGGCAACCGCCTCGCCTTCAGCGCCAAAACCTTGGCCTTCAATCACCGTGCCATCTGCCAACACTAAAATTGCGGTAACCCTAGTCTGCTCCCAATCGCTGAAATGCACACGTGGTTTTGCTTTGGCCTTGGTTGCAGCTGTCATATCTTTAAGTCTCCGGGATTTGCTGCTGGTTAAGGGGTGAAAGCTCTGCCGTCAAGGTTGCTGTCGGCAGCAATTAAGCCTAATGCACGGGTTTTAGCCTGAGGATAAAACCATGAGCCTGCGCGAACAAATTTCGGCCGACATGAAAGCAGCCATGAAAGCGGGCGAAAAACGCCGCACGGCCACGCTCCGGCTGATGAACGCCGCAATTAAAGACAAAGATATCAACAGCCGTACCGATGGCCATGATTCCGCACTGACATCTGATGCAGGCATACTGGAGCTGCTCATCAAGATGGTGAAGCAGCGCCAAGATTCGATTATCGCTTTTGATGCGGGCGGGCGCGCTGAACTTGCGGCGGTCGAGCGCGAGGAAATGGCGATCATCCAATCTTATATGCCAAAACAAATGAGCGAGGATGAGGCCAAGGCGGCTGTGGCTGGGATCATTACAAGCTTGGGTGCAACAAATGTAAAAGACATGGGCAAAGTGATGGCCGAACTTAAAGCCAAATTCGCTGGCCAAATGGACATGGCCAAAGCTGGCGGAATTGTAAAAGCCTTGCTAGGCTAAGCTTGTTCATCTAATATTCAGCTAGGGGGCATCATATTTGTGTTGTTAGACACAAAGCATTTCGAAAGGAATCCTAATATGATCCGCAAAACCTTAATTGCGATAGCCACAGCTTCCACCATGGCATTGGGAATGGCTGCATTTTCAGCACCCGCCAATGCATATCACGGTGGCGTGCATATTTCTATTGGTGTTGGCCAGGGAGGCCACGGAGGCCATGGTTGGAATCACTTCCATCGCCATTGCCATTGGAAAAAAGTGAGAGTTTGGCACCACCACCACTGGGTGTGGAAGAAAGTAAAATCCTGCCACGGCCACAGCCACAACCACGGCCATCACTAAAGCAAAAATTGGACGGGCTGCAACTAAGCTGTTTTGACTTTTCCACAAAAAAGGCAAAACGCCATAGATGCAGCCCGTTGAGATCTTCGGCAACCGCTTGGTCCATGCCCGGCAAATTCACATCCAATGTTTGCCAGCCGCAAAGCGCATTGCGCCTAAATAACAGCCAGCATAACCGGCTGCGATAAGCTGCTCAGGATTTGTACCCTTGCCATTACCACCCAGTTCAGTTGGTGTTGCCAGTGCAACAACTACACGGCCATTGTCTGTCTTGCTCAGACCTTCATTGCGGCCGCCGCCAGTTGCTGTTGCGTTTTCTGTGAATGCAAGTTTCATGATTCGTTTTTTCACCAGTTTGAGGTTTAAGTATATTGCCTCACACACCCATTTTTGAAATTAAAACCATGTGAACTGACAGCTCACTGATAATTGTTGATCTACCACAATCTAACCACAAAATGGCCCAGCCAGCGCCCGTTTGCGGCTGCCTTGTCGCCCTGATTGAAGGGCACTTTCAACATCAGATCCTGCGGGGGAACGTGTAAGCGAAACGGCTTCGAGAGCGGGGCGAAAATTTCAACTTCCACATTTCACGCATGAAGCGAGACGATCCGTATGAGCTCCTGTCGCCGTCCCGAGTTGATGCGGATCTGGGGCCCGTCCAATTGTGTATCTTTTGGGCGGGCCTCGCAGTTTTTGAGAGTGGCAAGCAACGAATCAGTTTATGTTTCGTTCCATGCATTTGAATTCCATCATCCTCCACATCGGCGAGCAACCCTTCACCCTCCAAGACCTGCTTATTTTTGCAAGCTTGATCTTATTATTGGCGGCAGTGATCTTAGCATGGCGTGGTCAAGCTGGCCGCACCGCCGAACGCATAGAATTGCACCAGCGCAACTCTGAAATGGAATATCGCTTGGCCGAACTTTCTGGTGTGCTGCAAAATTTTTCCGCCCAAGCCCAAAGCCAGCAAGTGCATTTGCATCGCACATTGGATGAACGCTTAGATAGTGTGAGCCAACGCGTTGGCCACGGACTGCATGAGCAATCTCAGCGCACGGCGGCATCACTGAACCAACTTAATGAGCGCCTTGCGGTGATTGATGCTGCCCAAAACAATCTCGCATCGCTCTCAAGCGAAATGTTAAGCCTCAAAGATATTCTTGCTAACAAACAGACCCGAGGCGCCTTCGGCCAGGGGCGTATGGAAGCGATTATCGCCGATGGCTTGCATTCGCGTGCCTTTAGTTTTCAGGCCACACTTTCAAATGGCATGCGCCCTGATTGCTTGATTAGCCTTCCGGATTCACGCTTGAAATTGGTGATCGACGCGAAATTTCCGCTAGAGGCCTACAACGCATTGCGTGAAGCCCCCGATGATGTGATGCGCAAAGTAGCTGAGACACGGTTGAAGTCTGATGTTCTGAAGCATGTGAAGGACATTGCGGCAAAATATCAAATTAGTGGCGAAACTCACGAAACGGCAATCATGTTCGTGCCATCTGAATCAGTCTACGCTGAGCTCAATGAGAAGTTTGAAGACGTCGTGCAAAAGGCCCACCGCTTGCGCATCATTTTTGCATCCCCCAATGTGTTGATGCTTCTGGTGCAAACCATGCAGGCCATCGTGAAAGATGCAGCCATGCGTGAGCAAGCCCATCTCATTCAAGGTGAAGTCGTGAAATTACTGGCAGATGTATTCCGCATGAAAGAGCGCATGGGCTCGCTGCATAAACATTTCTCCCAAGCCAATGGCGATCTGGAACAGCTCAATATATCTGCCGATAAGATTAGCAATCGGGCAGTGAAAATTGAAAATATGGATTTGACAGAAGGGGATGTAATTTCTTCAACAGAAGAAATTCCCCGCCGACTTGCCACGGGTTAACAGAAAGGCAGCAACGAAAAGCATGAATGTAATCTTCGATCTCGGTATGGTTCTTATCGCTTGGGACCCAAAACTTCTCTACAGCAAAATATTTTCCGATGAAGCCAAGGTCGATTGGTTTCTCAAAAATATATGCAACCATGATTGGAATTTAGAACAAGACCGAGGCCGAACGTTTTCGGAAGCGGTGCAAATTCTCACGTTAAAACACCCAGAATATGCCGATGAAATTTCCGCCTATGATAAGCGTTGGCACGAAACAATTCCGGGAGCTATTTCTGGCAGCGTGGAAATTCTAGAGGCCTTGCATAAAAATGGAACTCCCCTTTATGCCATCACCAATTGGAACCAAGATAAATTCCGCGAAACCAAATTGCGTTTTCCGTTCCTAAATCTGTTCCGAGATATCGTCGTATCTGGCGATGAAAAATTGATCAAGCCAGACCCCGCAATCTATGAACTGAGTTTGACGCGCAATAAACTCAAAGCCGCTGATTGCCTGTTCATTGATGATAGTTTGAAAAATGTGCAAGGGGCGGAAGCCGTGGGCATGAAAGCGCACCATTTTACAACTCCAGAGAAATTAAAGTCAGAATTGAAAGCACTAAAACTTCTCTAGAATCAGCATGTACAATGCGGACTTTTCGACGCAGCGCCTGTAAATCGATAATACCCACCTGATTTCAATGCCTTAATTCCACAATCCACCGCTTGACACAGTGCATGCTCGTAACTATCAAGAGCGCGCTTTGGCAAGGGGCGGTTTTGCCTCGCACGGGGGGGCGTTTCAGATGGCTGGTCCGCGCGATACAAAAGACGAAACTGATCCAAAGTTCGGCGATATTACTAGCCGCTTGAAAGATTTAGAAAGCCGCATTGCGGCTGAAAAATCAGAACAGCGCGCTGCGGAACAACCGTCGAAGAAATATCAAGGTGCGTCTGATTATTCCAAGGGCTATAAGCTTGCCAGCGAGTTTGTGGCAGGGGTTCTGGTTGGTGGTCTGATTGGATTTGGGCTAGACAAACTGATTGGCACCTTGCCATTATTTCTAATTGTGTTTTTGCTCTTGGGTTTTGGGGCCGGTATTCTGAATATGTCCAGGTCCGCGAATAGAACACCCCCCACCGCTGAAGAGCTTCGTAATATGCCGAAGCCTGATGACGACGAAGATGAGGATAAATAGTGGCTAACGATCCAATCCATCAATTCCAATTGCATGACCTTGCTGGTCCGGTAAACATCGGCGGCTTTGAGATTAGCTTCACAAATTCTGCATTGTTTATGGGCATCATAGTAGCCACAATTACAACAATATTATTGTTAGCCGCGCGCAAGGGCGCATTGGTTCCAGATCGCCTGCAATCAGTTGGTGAGCTGTGGTATAGTCTCATCGATAATATGGTAAAAAACGTGCTTGGCGAAGAAGGTAAAGCTTTCTTCCCGCTGGTGTTCTCGCTGTTCTCATTTGTTTTAATTGCCAATATGCTTGGTATGTTCCCGTATTTCTTCACTGTCACCAGCCATGTGATTGTAACAGTGGCATTGGCGCTGTTTGTTGTATGTTTGGTTGTTGTTGTTGGCATCACCAAGCATGGCTTAGGCTGGTTTAAGCTCTTCGTGCCACATGGCGTACCTTTGGCAATTTTGCCGGTGATCTCTGTCATCGAAATTATTTCATTTTTGTCACGCCCCATTTCACTTGGATTGCGTTTGTTCGGCAATATGTTGGCTGGCCACATTGTCTTGAAAGTGTTTGCCGGCTTCGTCGTAAGTTTGGGCGCGCTGGGCGGCATCGGAATCTTAGGCGCAATAGCACCTTTGGTCATGGCTGTGGCCCTCACCGCACTCGAGTTCCTCGTTGCATTCCTGCAAGCCTTCGTGTTTGCAATTCTCACTTGCGTTTATCTCAATGACGCGCTTCACCCTTCACATTAAACTTTAACCCAAACAGAAAAACACTAGGAGAACTATTATGGATCCAGCAGCAGCAAAGCTCATCGGCGCAGGTATCGCATGCATTGGCATGGGCGGTGCAGGCATTGGCGTGGGCCACATTTTCGGCAATTACCTTGCAGGCGCATTGCGCAATCCAGCAGCAGCTGGTTCGCAATTCACCAACGCCCTCATCGGCGCTGCACTTGCTGAAGGCTTGGGCATTTTCTCGCTCGTTGTTGCCCTTCTGCTTCTCTTCGTTGCTTAATCGCAACGATTGAAACGTTTAGTTTGGGCTGGCCGCAGGGCCGGCCTATTCTTGTAATTTGAGGCTATGCAATGGCGACCACCGAAACCACAACCACTGAACATACCGAAAAGTCAGAAAGCCATGGCGCTTTTCCACCTTTGGACTCAAAGTCATTTCCATCGCAGCTGTTCTGGCTGGTCATATTCTTTTCAGCTCTTTATCTTTTGATGAGCCGTTTGGTATTGCCAAAGCTGGCTGCCATTATTGGCAATCGCAAAGCCCAAATTGATAGTGATCTTTCGCGCGCTTCGGCTTTGAAAAATGAAACCGAAGTGGCCCTCAAGAATTACGAAAAAGCTTTGTTCGACGCGCGTTCAAAAGCCACCGACATTGGCCGCGAAACCCGCGCTAAAGTTTCTTCCGAAATTGAGGCCGATCAAGCCAGCCTTGATGCAGCCCTTTCCAAAAAAATTAAAGACGCTGAAGCCAAAGTGGCCAAAGCAAAAGCCAAAGCGATGGAATTCGTTGAGTCCATTGCCGGTGAATCAGCCGCTGATATTGTGGCCAGCTTAACTGGTAGCAAAACATTAAAATCTGCTGTGGCTAAAGCCGTAGCAAGCGCCAAGCGCTAAGGAGCGAGACATGGAATTCGATCAATCATTTTTCGCATTAGTTGCCTTGGTAATTTTCATTGGCATCGTGCTTTATGCCGGCGCCCATAAGAAAGCAGCCCTTGCCTTAGACGACCGCGCCAAGCTGATTTCCAAAGAATTGAACGACGCAAAGCAATTGCGATTGGATGCTGAAAAGCTGCTGGCCGATTATAAGCAAAAGCGCATTGATGCCGAAAAAGAAGCTGAAACCATTGTTTCTCAGGCCAAATCTTCCGCCAAGCAATATGGCGAAGAAGCCCGCAAAAAGTTAACTGAAACCATCGCAAGGCGCACCAAGCAAGCCGAACAAAAAATAGCCCAAGCCGAAGCTGCAGCCGCAAAAGATGTTCGCAGTTCAGCAGCTGAATTGGCTATCGCTGCTGCAACCAAATTGATCTCCGAGCAAAAAGGCGGCGCTAAGTTGATCACTGAATCTATCGCCGCTGTGAAGTCTCGGTTGAATTGAGCAGTCGCAATTGAATTAAAAAACCCGGCCTTTGCGCCGGGTTTTATGCACCGTTGAAGCGTTCACCCGTCCACGGGTTGAAAGTAGGAATGCCACAGACGACAAAAGGAGCCGTGTCGCGGGTGGCGATGGCTAGGCGATATTTTTGCGCCACGGCTGCGATGATCAAATCTGGACTTGGCGTAGGTTGCCGTGCAAGGTCTTGTTGCCTTGCCAACATACGCCATCGCACAAGAACGTCCTCATCTATTTCAATTATGCGCCCTAAAAACCAAGGCCGGACGACAGCTTCAACCCACTGCTCAAGCTCACGCTTTTTAAGAAAGTCTCTAACTGAATTTGCGCCATAGATAAGCTCGGCAATGTTCATTGTGGAGGTGAATGCTTTTCCAATAGACAATTCTGAAAGCCAATTTATCACGACTACCGCTGGTTTTGGCTTTCGTAATTCCGATATGACGTTTGTATCAATCAACCAGTTCATTCGAAAGTGAAGTCCCTACCCGGACTATCTATTGTTCTTGGTGGAAGTTCAAAATCAATCGGTGGCCCCGCCATCAATGCTTTCACAAGATCAGCACCCGTAAGTGTGGGATCATTGGCTTTGTCTTGTTCCGCTAAAATCACCTTTACTGCAGGCCGGCCATGAACAGTAACCACTTGTGGGCCCTCAGTTTCAACAAGGCGCACGAGTTCGCTGAATTTGGCTTTAGCTTCTTGAAGCGGCCAGACGCGGGGTTGGTGGTTCATATGCGAAACTCCAATTCTGACTAGTCAGACTAGTCAGAATTTGGCTTCCTGTCAATTCACTCTGCCGCCTGCATATAATCCTCAATCGGTGGGCAGGTGCAGATGAGGTTACGGTCACCATAAACATTATCAACGCGCGCTACTGTCGGCCAATATTTTGCGTTTGATGAAGTTTCACCATTCGGGAAAAAGGCCTGTTGCTTTGAATAGGGATGCGCCCATTCGCCAAGCAATAGCTTATGCGTGTGGGGCGCGTTCTTCAAAACATTGTTAATCCTATCAGCGCGGCCATGCTCCACATCGGCAATCTCGCCAGCAATTGCAATCATGGCATCGCAGAAGCGATCAAGCTCACGCTTGCCCTCACTTTCGGTGGGCTCGATCATCAATGTATCGACAACCGGAAACGACATGGTGGGTGCGTGGAAGCCGTAATCCACCAAACGCTTGGCCACATCTTCCACGCTGATGCCGGTTCGGTCCTTCAACCAGCGCAAGTCAATGATACATTCATGCGCCACCATACCATCGCGACCAGAATACAATACCGGAAAATGCGGGGCCAAACATTTGGCCACATAGTTGGCATTGAGAATTGCAATTTTGGTGGCGTGGGTTAATCCCGGTCCACCCATCATGGCAATGTACATCCATGAGATCGGCAGGATTGAGGCTGAGCCCCAAGGTGCCGCAGACACAGCCCCTGATTTGCGAATGCCATTGGAAACCACATCATGCCCGGGCAAATGTGGGGCAAGATGAGCACGCACCCCAATCGGCCCCATGCCTGGTCCGCCGCCACCATGCGGAATGCAGAAGGTTTTGTGCAGATTCATGTGGCACACGTCAGCGCCCAATTCAGCTGGGCGCATCAGGCCAACTTGCGCGTTGAGATTGGCCCCATCCAAATAAACTTGCCCACCATTTTCGTGGATGATGCGACAAATATCGATGATCGAGTCTTCAAAAACGCCATGTGTAGAAGGATAAGTAATCATCAACGCCGCCAGATTGGCTGCATTGGATTTAGCCTTTGCTTCAAGATCAGCAACATCCACATTGCCTTGCGCATCGCAAGCTACCACCACAATTTTCATTCCCGCCATTACAGCCGATGCCGGGTTAGTGCCGTGAGCTGAAGTGGGGATCAAACACACGTTGCGCTGCTTCTGCTTGTTGGCATCATGATAGCCACGGATAGCGAGCAGTCCGGCAAATTCGCCTTGGCTTCCGGCATTAGGTTGGAGAGAGACATTATCGAAACCGGTAATTTCACAAAGCATGGCTTCCAAGCTGGCAAACATTTCCGCATATCCTGTGGCCTGATCCAATGGCGCAAATGGATGCATATTGCCAAAATTTTCCCATGTTACCGGGATCATCTCACTGGCTGCATTCAGCTTCATGGTGCAGGAACCAAGTGCTATCATCGCTTGATCTAAAGCCAAGTCTTTGCCTTGGAGCAAGCGTAAGTAACGCATCATTTCAGTTTCAGAATGATAAGAACTGAAAGTGGGGTGGGTTAGATATTTTGAGGAGCGTTTTAGCGATTCTGGAATTGCGGGTAAGGGCGCTGCTGGCTTTGCACCAAATACCGAAAGTGCATTTTGCACATCTTCTTCACGCGTAGTTTCATCAAACGAAACCGCCACATGATCAGCGTCAACTAAACGCATGTTGATGCGTTTCTTTTTTGCCGACGCAATAATTTTCTTGGCCGCGCAGCGCACAGTTACAGTGTCAAAAAACGTTGTATTGATGAGCGAAGAACTAACGCCTGCGGCAAATCGTGCGGCGCAACTGTGAGCATGGTTGGCAATTGCCTTCACACCTTCTGGCCCATGATAAACCGCATACATAGAAGCCATCACGGAAAGTAGCACTTGCGCCGTGCAGATGTTGCTCGTGGCTTTATCGCGCCGGATATGTTGCTCTCGCGTTTGCAACGCCATACGCAGCGCGCGGTTGCCTTGGGCATCGACAGAAACACCGATCAAGCGACCAGGCATCACGCGCTTATAGTCATCTTTTGTCGCAAAAAATGCAGCGTGTGGTCCACCATATCCCATCGGCACGCCAAAACGTTGCGCAGAACCAATAGCAATATCAGCGCCGAGTTCACCAGGCGATTTGAGCAAGGCGAGAGCCAAAAGGTCAGTGGCCATAATTGCAAAAGCGCCGGCGCCATGCAAATCAGCAATGGTCGATGTAAAATCATGCAAAGCACCCGATGAGCCAGGATAAGAGAGCAGGGCCGCAAAGATTTTGGCGGGCTTTAAATCTTTCAAAGGATTGCCGATTTCAATGTCTATGCCAAAACCCTTGGCGCGGGTTTGCAACACTGCAATGGTTTGAGGATGCGTATCAGCATCAACAAAGAATACATTGGCCGTTGATTTAGCAAGGCGCTTGGCCATCGCCATAGCTTCAGCAGCAGCTGTTGCTTCGTCCAGCAAAGAGGCGTTGGCAATCTCCAACCCGGTGAGATCAATCACCACCTGCTGAAAATTGAGCAGTGCTTCAAGCCGGCCCTGGCTCACCTCAGCTTGATAGGGCGTGTAAGCAGTATACCAGCCCGGATTTTCCAGCACATTGCGCAAAATCACCTTTGGCGTGATACAGCCATAGTATCCCATGCCGATCATCGAGGTGTAGACTTCATTTTTATTTGCCATTTTTTTCATGGCCGAAAGTGCCTCGCGTTCGTTCAATGCTTCGGGCAAATTAAGCGCATGTTTTGAGCGAATTTTTGCAGGCACGACTTTGGCGATGAATTCATCAAGCGATGATGCGCCCAAAGTTTTGAGCATCGCGGCTGTTTCGAATGAATTGGGCCCAATATGGCGTGGGATGAAATCAGTGGTCATATCAGCCTGCCACAAACTTATCATATGCAGCCTTGTCCATCAGCCCATCAAGCTCACCCAGATCGCTTAATTTTATTTTCATAAACCAGCCATCATTCTCAGCCGCACGGTTTACCAAAGCGGGATCACCAGAGAGTTCACTGTTAACGGCAATAACTTCGCCAGAAACTGGGGTATAAACTTCACTTGCGGCCTTCACACTTTCGACAGTTGCAATGGAAGTATTGGCGACAATTTGCGCACCAATTTTTGGCAGCTCTATATAAACCACATCGCCCAATTGTTCCTGCGCATGGTTGGTGATGCCCACAGTGGCAATGCCGCCATCAAGTGTGAGCCATTCGTGATCTTTGGAAAATTTCATTCTAAATATCCTATCGTTTGAAGTTGTTTGCAACAAAGGGCAGCTTCACAATCGTGGCCGGCATTGCTTGGCCGCGAACCATGAGATGTATTTTAGTATGTGTTGCGGCGGATGTAGCTTCCACATAACCCATAGCTACAGGTCCATTCACCGTGGGGCCAAAGCCACCCGATGTGATCACACCAATTATTCGGCCATCGAGGGATTGTATTTCAGTGCCTTGGCGTGCTGGAGCACGGCCATCTGGCTTTATGCCCACACGCTTGCGGGTGGGCCCATCGCGCAATTCTTTTTGCACGCGCGCTGCACCGATAAAGCCACCTTCTTCGCGGCGGCGTTTAGCTATTGACCATTGCAGACCCGCTTCAATCGGCGAGATATCTTCATTTAGCTCATGGCCATAGAGGCAGAGGCCAGCTTCGAGCCGCAGAGAGTCACGAGCTCCAAGTCCGATCGGTTTCACCGAGCTGTCAGTGAGCAGTAAGGTCCATAAGGCCACGGCGTCTTTGTCAAAAACCGATAACTCAAAGCCATCTTCGCCAGTGTAGCCAGAGCGTGACAGATGCACGGCCATGCCGGCAATATTCACCGGCTCGTAAAACATGAATTTAAGATCGGCAATGGCAGGCACATATTTTGCCAAAACGGCTTGCGCTTTGGGGCCTTGAAGGGCAAAAAGAGCCATGTCTTCTGCGGCTTTAAACGTTACACCTTGCGGCAGATGCCTAGCGATATGGACATAGTCAGCCGCCTTGCAACCCGCATTGACCACCACGTAAAGCCAGCCTTCAGAGCCCGTGTAGTCTGCCCGCGTAATCATCAGATCATCAAGCGTTCCACCGTTTTCATTCAGAAATTGTGAGTAGCGCTGTTGCTTTGGCTCTAATCCGGCAATATCTGCTGGCACCAGCCTTTCCATGGCAGCTGCGGATGCGGCGAAACTATCGCTCATCACGAAGCATTGCCCCATATGCGAAACATCAAACAGCCCCGCATTCTCGCGTGTCCAATTATGTTCAGCCATCACACCAGTGGAATATTGCACTGGCATTTCATAACCAGCAAACGGCACAAGTTTTGCGCCCAAGATTTTGTGGGCTTCGTATAAGGGTGTGCGCTTCAGCGCGTCGTCACTCATTCAAATTTCTCCTGACAATAGGTTGCAAAATTGAACTCGTGTCCAATTTGCCCCTCTGTCAGGTACCTGAGAGTTTTCGCTGAGATACGCTTCAGCTTTCTCCTTCGGTGAGTGGTTGAGCCACTGCTCTCCAGATTTCATGCCATCCAAGCGGTCCTTTTGCCTGAGAGTTTCCGGGGCGGTTGCTCCTTCGGCGCTGAACATTACGATCAGTCTCTCCCGCATGGGATGGTATAAGTAACGCCGCCAAGTTAGGCCAACGCGTCGCAAAGTCAAGCCGCCAGCTTCACCTTGACAAGTTTGTCCCCTGCCTTCATTCCTGCGCTATGCCAAAACCACAGCTTAAAATATTGCTCACTGCGCCGCGTGGATTCTGCGCCGGCGTCGTGCGAGCTATTGATATTGTTGAACGAGCGCTCGAAATATATGGTGCCCCGGTCTATGTGCGCCATGAGATTGTGCACAATAAATTTGTGGTTGATGATCTGAAAGCCAAGGGTGCGATTTTTGTTGATGAGCTGGATGAAATTCCAGCAGGCGATCATCCGGTTATTTTTTCCGCTCATGGGGTGCCAAAATCTGTGCCCGCAGAAGCGCAGCGCCGCACCATGTTTCAAATTGATGCCACATGCCCATTGGTTACAAAGGTACACATGGAGGCCCAGCGTCACCATGATCAAGGCTTGGAACTCATTTTGATTGGTCACAAAAATCACCCCGAAGTGATAGGCACAATGGGTCAGCTCCCAACGGGTGCCATTACGCTGATTGAAACCACTGCTGATGCTGAAGTGGTCACTGTGCGTGATGCAAATAAGTTGGCTTATGTGACGCAAACCACCTTGTCGGTTGACGACACCAAAGATGTGATCGCGGTTTTGCAAAAACGCTTCCCCGCCATCAAAGGTCCGCTCAAGGAAGATATTTGTTATGCGACGACCAACCGCCAAGACGCTGTGAAATCAATCGCCGAAAAAATCGAACTGCTCATTGTGGTGGGTGCACCCAATTCATCAAACTCAAAACGCTTGGTTGAGGTGGGCGAAAAAAATGGTTGCCCGCGCGGGCTGCTGGTGCAGCGCGCAACTGATTTAGAGTGGGCGACTTTGCAAAATTTAAAAACCATCGGTCTTTCAGCAGGAGCTTCGGCACCAGAAATTCTGGTCAATGAAATCATTGATGCGTTCAAACAACATTATGACGTAAGTGTCGAAAAAATTGTGCTGCGCGAGGAAAATGTGTCGTTCAAATTGCCGCGTGAACTTCGCCCCATTGCTCAACCAGCATGACCAAGGTGCCCGTAATTATCCACACTGATGGCGCTTGTTCAGGCAATCCCGGTCCCGGCGGCTGGGGCGTTGTGATGGATTGGAATGGCACCCGCAAAGAACTCTGCGGCGGCGAACAACTCACGACCAACAACCGCATGGAATTGGTGGCCGCCACTGAAGGCTTGAAAGCATTAACGCGCGCCTGCACGGTCGAGATGCATGTAGATTCGGTCTATGTGAAAGACGGAATTGGCAAATGGATTCATGGCTGGAAGAAAAACGGCTGGAAAACCGCGGCTAAGAAACCAGTGAAAAATGTCGAGTTGTGGCAAGAACTCGACGCAGCCATTCAGCGCCACAAAATTTCCTGGCACTGGGTAAAAGGCCACGCCGGCCACCCCGACAACGAACGTGCTGATGAACTGGCAAGACAAGGCTTGGCACCGTATAAGGGCTAAACTGGCACCCATTGCACTTGGTCAATCCGCGTTGCTCCCGTTGCAAGCATGATCACGCGGTCCAACCCCAGCGCCACACCAGAGGCTTCTGGCATGATTGCAAGGGCTGCTAATAAATCTTCGTCAATTGGATAACGCTCGCCATAAAGCCGTTGCTTTATCTCCATCTCTGCTTCAAAGCGGAGGCGTTGTTCGGCGGCATCAGTCAGTTCGCCAAACCCATTGCAAAGCTCCACACCACAAGCATAAAGCTCAAATCGTTCAGCAACGCGAGCATCATGGGCGCAAGTGCGGGCGAGTGCAGCCTCAACCGATGGATATTCATAAAGCACTGTCATTCTGCCATTGCCCAAATTGGGTTCCACTTTTTCAACTAGAATCCGGCTAAATATATCAGACCAACTTTCACCCTCCTGAAAGGCCACAGGCGATGTGGCTGCCAGCGCCGTGCGATTGTTCAGTGTACTGAGCAAATCAACGCCAGCATATTTCAAAAAGGCATGTTGCACAGTCAGCCATTCAGCTTCCAAATGTGGATCGCATTCACGCCCCCGCCATATAAAATTGCCCGTGGCAGCCAACCGCACCAGTGCCAAAGTATCTGCCACAATCACCTGGATATCTTCGCCCGTGCGATACCATTCTAGCATGGTGAATTCTGGCGCATGGGTGGGCGTGCGTTCACGGTTGCGAAATACATGCCCCAGATTGAAAATGCGTTTTTCGCCCGCCGCTAATAATTTCTTGCAGGAAAATTCTGGTGATGTGTGTAAATAGCGTGGAATCCCCACACCATCATTGCCAATCATTACTGTTTGAAACGCATGCAAATGTGCTTCGTTGCCAGGCGAAACCTGAAGCGCTGGGCAATCCACTTCCAAGAAATCTTGTTCAGCAAACCACGCTCTCATATCCGCAATAATGCGGTTGCGCGCCAGCAAAAATGGCCTGCGGTCAACATGGCGGTTGGGATCAAACCAAAGGGAATCAGGATTTGGCAAAGGGGTTGGCTTTCGTGGGTTTCACTGCTAATAGCCGCGCCAACATTAATTCGCAAAATTTAAAAGAAGAGAGATTACCTGTGGTAAAAGTGATCGCCAGCGGCGTGCGTAAAGGCAATGTCATCGAACATGAAGACGGCAAACTTTATATCGTATTGAAAGCCGAATCCATGCACCCTGGCAAAGGCACGCCAACCACTACAATCGACATGCGCCGAATCTCAGATGGTGTTAAAACTGTTGTGCGTTATAAAACCACTGACGCCGTGGAACGCGCCTTCGTTGAAACCATCATGCATACCTTTCTCTATCAAGATGGCGACAGCTATATATTCATGAATCCAGAAAGCTTCGAACAAGTGCCACTCACCCGCGACATGGTGGGTGACTATGTGCCATACCTGCAAGAAGGCATGGAATGCCAGATTGCGATGTTCAATGATGGCCCGATCTCGATTGAAATTCCGCCGCGCATTACACTTGAAATTACTGAAACTGAGCCCGCGATTAAAAATCAAACCGCTTCGTCATCATTCAAGCCAGCCATGTTAAACAATGGTGTGCGCACTCTGGTGCCACCGCACATTATCGTGGGCACCCGCATTGTGGTTGATACCAATGACGGCTCTTATGTTGAACGCGCTAAAGATTAATTAGAGCATTCCGGCGTTTGCACCAAGCGACCCCAGAAACATAATAGTTCCCATAAAGGCCAGCACAGCACCGCCCAACACGCGCAGCCCGCCGACCAGCAGTCCGAGACGCAAGCTGTCGCCTCGTGTTAGGCGCAGGGCAAAATCTTTGCCGTAAACAGTAACGGCGGCGATAGCGCCCACCGTGAGAAACACCCCAAAGCCCATCGCTAAAGTAGAAAGAATGCCCACCCAATAGAGCCCAAGCGCATTGGCAGTGAGCAACACCAAAATTGCTCCGGTGCAGGGCCGCAAACCAATCGCAAAAGCTAACGACAATGCCTTGGTCCAGCTCCAATCAGCGCCGCGTAAATCTTGTGGCTCTGGCGCATGGGCATGACCACAATTCTCATCATGCACATGGTCTGATTTTAAATGGCCGTGATCAACATGGTGGTTCACAATTTCAAATTTGAAAGCACTGGAAGGTTTTGGCCGCTGCACCCAGCTGCGCAGCGCCTGCCAAATTAAATAAATGCCGAGA
Organism: Hyphomicrobiales bacterium; assembly: GCA_031416755.1. Classification (GTDB taxonomy): domain Bacteria; phylum Pseudomonadota; class Alphaproteobacteria; order Rhizobiales; family Aestuariivirgaceae; genus Aestuariivirga. The sequence goes on along the minus strand of JANOUE010000045.1, from coordinate 13,593 downwards.
AGCGAAATCATGGCATAGCTGGCTGACTCTAAATATCCAGTCACATCTCGAACCACCGCGCCAGCACTGGCCACCAGCAAAAGCAGCGCGCTCACCACAATAATAGCAGTGAGCGCTTGAAACAGCGAGCTTAGAAACGCAACCCATAGCCCGCGTTTCAAATCATTTTCAGTGGCCAGCAGCCAAGATGAAATAATCACCTTGCCATGGCCTGGGCCAGCGGCGTGGAAAACGCCATAGCCAAAGCCCAGAGCCAGCAAAGTCCACGCGGCCGTGAGTGAACCTTCACTTTTTATTTTTCGCAAAGCGCCATTCATGGTGCCATAAAAACTCTGCTGCTGGTCACGTGCCCACAACACCGGGTCTTCCCAAAATGATGTGATGATCAGATTGCCATTGGCATCCCGCGGTTTGACCAGCAGCTGGCTTTTTTTGATGATTTTTTGTGTAAGCGTTTCCGCGGTGGCTTGGGCATAAACCGGCTGTGCAATTCCAGCCAAGAACACCACCATTAAAATGCGGATCAAGACGCGCATGTCACCACCAGGGCTTGCGCAAACAGTGAACCAAAATCCTCGCCATTCTCAGGCTTCCAATCCACACCCTTGCTGGCCAGCATGTCTTGCGTAGCGATTAATTCCGCATCGGGGGGCAGCGGTTTCAAATCAAGCTTGCATGCTGGCGCAATTGCGCCTTCGGTATCCACTGGCAGTTCCTTGGCATAATCAAAGCCGATATAAAATTCAGGATCATAAATTTTAACCTTAAACTCCCCCTCTCGGGGGTCATATGGCTGCAGCAACGGCACAGTAAAATGCAATTGCAATTTCTTACCATTGTAAGTCTGACCGGCATTGATTGGGGGCGCTGTTTGCAAAACCGTGTCGCCGCCCCACATTTTGTTGAAATAGCCATAATCTTTCAACGAATCCATGTTTTCAGTGGTCAGGGCTAAAAGCTCCTCTTGGCTATATTCGCCATCGCCATTGGCATCCATGCCGTCCAAAGCCACGGCAGCATAAGCATCATCAAAATTCCATTCTACATTTATGCCTGAAATTTTTCCGTCAGCGCTAAAATTCACATCAGTGCGCATTTCCACAAACACATGCGGATGTGCCAGAGCAGCATTTGGCGCCATGATAAAAATCAATGGCAAGTATCTGAGAAGTTTTTGCAAACGAATTTCCTTCACTCACGAGACTGAATGATGAAGGATTATGGCCGAATAGTGAAGGCCGAACCGTCCAAACAATTGCGAAGATTCTGCGCAAGATCACGCATCAACTGCCCGTAAGCGAATTTGCCCGGTGTCAATTTAGCACCCAAACCATCTAAAACCCCAAGCCGCGCTGCACTCCCTTCAATGACTGTTGAGATTGCAGCATCTGAATATTGCGGTTCTTTGAAAACGCACACTGCCTTGCTGTTTAGAATTTTGCTGCGAATCTCTGCAAGCCTGTTGGCTGAAGGTGGATTTGCTGAATAATCCGAAATACTACCAACCGCGTTCAATCCGAAGCGCCGTTCAAAATATTGATATGCGTCATGAAAAACGATGAAGGGTTGATTGGCCACAGGCCTCAGATCACTGGCCAACTCCAGCTCTAGTTTTTCAATCGCGGCAATTTGTTTACGAGCATTGCTGGTGTAAGTGGCTCCATTCACGAAATCAATTTTAGCAAGTGTCGTTGCAATTTCCTTTGTCATGATGATTGCATTTTGAGTGTCCAGCCAGATATGCGGGTCATTTTGATTATCAGCAGTATGTTCATCTTCAGACTCATGGGCCTGCCACAAGCCCCCCTCGCGGATGTGATGCGTAACCAAGCCTGACGTCTGGTTTAGTTTTACGAAGGTTTTTCCAGACACGGTTTCAGTGCCGCTAATTTCTCCGAGTTTCACTTCCAAGTTATCGCCAATGATAAAAACTAAATCAGCATGGCCGAGATGAGAAATCTGTTGCGGAGAATAGCTGCCCTGATGTTCTGAGTTTACACCTTTGAGCAAAAGTTCTGGCTCCCCCACACCCTCCATCACGCCAGCAACCAAACTGTGCAACGGAACAATTGAAACCACCACTTCTGGCGCGGCAAATGCAGATACTGGAACAGCTGAAAATAATGTGGCCAGAAGCAGTTTTTTCATCAGGCATTCCTTTCATGTAATGTTATAATGTAACATACTTGGAAGCGCAATGATTATTCTTCCTCCCTCTTAGGCATGGCCAGACTCGCCCGAAAGCATCCGCGGATCAACGCCCAGCGAATGTAAAGCGGCGCCATGCAAGTCATCATAACTGTGTCCAAACACCAATTCGAGCGAAGCTTCACAATGCAGCCACCCATTGCGCATGATTTCACTTTCCAATTGACCAGGAGACCAGCCTGCATATCCTAGTGCAATTCTATGCACCCGTGGTCCAATTCCTTTGGCAATATCGCGCAACACATCCACGGTTGCCGTCAGAGCAATTTGTTTGGTGATTTTCAAACTTTCACCGGTTGAAAAATAATCGGCACTGTGAAGCACGAAGCCTTGAAACCGTTTCACCGGCCCACCTTTAAAAATGAGAGTTTGCAAAATACCTTCGTCGATCAAATTGCCTTTGGATTGCACATCAAGCTTATCAACCAAGTCAGCAAAAAACATGTCACTTGCAGGCTTGTTAATCACCAGCCCCATGGCGCCCTCGGCATTATGGGAACATACAAAAACAACCGAACGCTGAAAATCATCGCCTTGAATATTGGGCATCGCAATCAAAAGCTTGCCTTTAAGTGATATAAACTTCGCCATAAATCAGATGTTAATCTCAATTTGTGTTGACGGGAAGGTGACTGGCTTTTGCCATTCAACTAAATTAGTGTTTAAATATGGATCGCAGAATATTTTTATCAAGCCTCTTAAGTTTGCCCGTGCTCACCAAGGCTTATGCCAAAGCGCCGTGGCAGGCCCGTTTTGCCAGCGGCAATTTTGATGGCGAGGTCTATCAGGCTGGGTTGTATATCACGTTAGAACCAGGCTGGAAAACCTATTGGCGCAACCCCGGTGAAGCAGGCATTCCTCCGCAAATCACCGCCACCACAGCGGATAATCTGGAAAGTCTAGAAATTCACTATCCATTACCCAAACGCTTCATCGACGAGAGCGGCGAAGTCATCGGCTACCACGATGAAGTGCTATTTCCATTGGCGCTCAAGCCAAAAGATTTCACCAAGCCACTGAAATTAACGCTCGAAGCGTTTTTTGGCGTCTGCCAGCAAATCTGCACGCCTGCAAAAATGACAGGTGATCTGAAATTTGCACCCAGCAGCGAGCTAAATAGGGATGCTGCCCTCATCGCCACTTGGCAAGCTCGCGTGCCCAAGCCAGCAACCATAGCAACGTCCTACAAGCTTTCGGACAAAGCCCTCGTGCTTGATTTAGCAAAACCCTTCACTGATATTTTTGTTGAAGGCCCAGACCGCTATTATTTCACCAAGCCAGATTTAAGCCGTGAGTCTGGCAAAGCTTGGTTTGCGATTAAAGGGTTGAAAAATCCAGATGATCTAAAAACAGCAAAACTTCGCATTACCGCCGACAATAGCGGGCAGGGGCTTGAACAAGTACTAACCCTCGTCTAAGCACCTAGGCGCGTAACGGAGAATAGACCAAGATGATCAAGATCGGCGACAAGTTGCCAAGCGGTGAATTTATCTCAATGACCGAAGATGGCCAACAAAAGCTATCAACCGACGTGGTCTTCGCGGGCCGCAAGGTGGTGCTCTTTGCCGTGCCGGGCGCTTTCACGCCAACCTGTTCGAACAATCACCTGCCAAGTTTCCTTGAACATTTTGCTGCCATCAAAGCCAAGGGCGTAGACACAATTGCCTGCACCTCAGTTAATGATGTTCACGTCATGAGTGCCTGGGCCAAGCATTCCGGTGCCGAAGGTAAAATCATGATGTTGGCTGATGGCAACGCCAGCTTCACAACAGCCTGCGGTCTTGAAAAAGATCTGAACGTTTCAGGCATGGGCCTGCGTTCCAGCCGCTACTCCATGATTGTCGAAGATGGCATCGTAACGTCACTGAATGGCGAAGAAAAATCTGGCGTCAATGTATCAGGTGCTGAGACCATATTGGAGCAGCTGTAAATTTACTCCGCAGGCAACCGCTTGGCAATTTCAGCCCGGTAGGGGCTCGCTGGATAGGTGCCCAACACTTTCATATAAGACGTGAAGAAACCAAGCTCTTCCAGCGCTAATTTAACCGGGCGATCCGAAGGATGCCCTTCAATGTCGGCATAAAACTGAGTGGCGTTAAACTGGCCACCAATCTGATATGATTCAAGTTTCGTCATGTTGACGCCATTGGTAGCAAACCCGCCCATTGCCTTATACAAAGCCGCAGGCACATTACGCACGCGGAATACAAAGCTGGTCATCACCGCTCCATTGTTAGCGGGTGCGTTCTGTTGTTCAGCTGAAAGAATGATGAAACGCGTGGTGTTGTGATCTTCATCCTCAATATTTTTGAAAAGAATATCCAAACCATAAATCTCAGCGGCCAAGCTTGATGAAATGGCAGCCCGCGTCTTATCGGGATGTTCAGAAAGTTCACGCGCAGCCCCCGCCGTATCGACAGCAACAACCGCTGTGAGTTTGTGCTTGCGCAAAATCTTGCGGCATTGACCAAGCGCATGCACATGACTGTGCACAGATTTCAAATCATTCAAAACAGTGCCAGGCCCCACCACCAATTGGTGATGGATGGGCAGAAAATGCTCACCAACAATATGCAAATTCGAAGCCGGCATCAGGTGGTGAATATCCGCCACACGCCCTGCAACCGAATTATCAATGGGGATCATCGCCAATTTGGCCGTGCCATCTTTAACAGCCTGAAACGCGTCTTCAAACGTTCTGGCTGGGAGGGGTTCAAAATCAGGGCAGGCTTCAAGGCAAGCAATATGTGAGTTGGCGCCAAGCTCCCCTTGGAAAGCAATTTTATGTTTCGTCATTTCAGCATCCGGCGTGCAAGTTCTAAGTCCGCAGGCGTATCCACGCCCAATGGCACGGTGTCAACCTTCACAACGGCGATTCTCATGCCATTGTCCAAAGCCCGCATCTGTTCCAGAGAACGCTCCTTCTCGCGCGAACTCACCGGCAATTTTACGAATCGTTCCAATGAGCTGCGGTGGTAAGCATAGACCCCTATATGATGCCAAAACGGAGCCTTCATTTCAGCATCCACCACCCGCACAAAGTCGCGCGCATAAGCCACTTCTCGGTCGCCCTCTAACGGCACAATAGCCTTTACAATGTTCGGATTGGCCACATCGGCTTCTTCCGTAATTGCAGCAGCGATGGTCGCAATATCAACACTCACATTGGTGAGCCCAGCGAGGCAGCGCTGCACAGAAAGTGGGTCAATGGTGGGAAGGTCGCCCTGTAAATTCACCACATATTCAAACCGTTTGGCCGAATCACGAAGCGCCAACGCAGCAGCAATCCGGTCTGATCCTGAAGGCAAACGCGGTTCCGTCACCATCGCATCACCGCCAACAGCGCGAATGGCATCGGCAATTGCGTTCTCGGCTGCCGCTACCAAAACATGGCCAACATTTGCAGAAACCGCGCGTTTCCACACCTCCACGATCATTGGCACCCCATGAATATCAGCCAGCGGCTTACCCGGCAGTCTGGTGGAGGCCATACGAGCCGGAATGATGATGATCGTATTGTGTTGTTCAATCATGAGTTTAGCCAGGGGCGCGGCAAATTGCGCGTATCTCCTTATAGTTATTGCGACGAGAACACGAAACGATTAGTTTCCGCCCGATTATTATTTCTGGCAAGAGGCTGCATTAAGTTATGGATAGCTTTGAATTTAACAAAATCGCCGGTGCAGTTTTGGGCACCGCACTTCTCGTTCTGGGTTTGAAGAATTTTGGTGGCGAATTGTTTCACACCGAAGCCCCCGAAAAACCCGGCATGATTATCGAAGTGGCTGATGCAAGCCAGCCTGCTGTTAATGGAACGCCAGCAGAAGCAGTTCCAATTGCCGTTCTTTTGGCCAAAGCGGATCCAGCTAAGGGTAAAGATATTGCGAAGGCTTGTGCAGCGTGCCACGATTTCACCAAGGGCGGACCAAACAAAGTGGGCCCAGAATTGTGGGATATTGTTGAACGTCCAATTGGCTCATCCTCTGGCTTTGCATATTCAGATGCCATAAAGGCCATGGCCGACAAGAAATGGACCTATGAAAGTCTTAACGCTTTTTTGAAGTCGCCAAAAGCAGTCGTGGCTGGCACTAAGATGACCTATGCAGGCGTGAAGAAAGATCAGGCCCGTGCTGATCTGATTGCTTATCTCGCCACGCTTTCAGATTCACCAAAGCCATTTCCCGCACCATAATTTGAGCAAAATTAGAACCAAGTTTCAGCACCGGATGCATTTGTCTCCGGTGTTTTCTTTTGTGAGCGCACCTGAGATAAGAGAGCACTAACGAATCAGGAGACTGCCCACATGACCAGCCGCCGCGCGTTGCTAAAAATGGCAAGTTTGGCTCCCCTTTTTCACGTCACACCGTCCTGGGCGGAAGACATGGTTTTCAGCCACGCCATCACCTTGTTCAAAGACATAAAATACAAATCTGATTTCAAACATTTTGATTATGTGAACCCCAATGCCCCCAAGGGCGGCAAATTGCGCCAAGTGGCCTTTGGCAGTTTTGATTCACTCAATCCCTATTCGCTCAAAGGCGAAGCCCGCGTCACCACCGTAAACGAAACCCTTTTCACCCGGTCCTTGGATGAACCCTCAACCCAATATGGCTTGCTCGCCGAAGGGATTTCCTACGCCGAAGATTTTTCTTCCGTCACTTTCCGCCTCCGCGCCGAAGCCCGCTTTCATGACGGCATGCCGGTAACGCCGGAAGATGTGATCTGGAGTTTTGAAGTTCAAACCAAAAACCTCACCACCACTGCCGCCTATTACAAAAACGTTTCCAAGGTTGAAAAAACTGGCGAACGCGACGTAACCTTTAGCTTCGATGAAAAGAACAATCGTGAATTGCCACTTATCGTAAGTCAACTTTCTGTGCTGCCAAAACATTGGTGGCAGGCCAATGGCGCAGATGGCAAACCCCGCGATATCGCCGCTTCGACATTAGAAATTCCTTTGGGCTCCGGCCCTTACAAATTCAAAACCGTAAACCCCGGCTCCTCTATCGTGATGCAACGCGTGGCAGATTATTGGGGCAAAGATTTACCAGCCAATATTGGGCAATATAATTTTGATGAAATGAGCTTTATTTATTTCGCCAATCCGGTTGTGGCCTTTGAGGGTTTCAAAGGCGATCAATATGATTATAACCGCGAGTCCAGTTCGAAGGCCTGGGCTACAGGATATGAATTTCCGGCGGTGAAAGATGGCCGCGTCATCAAAGATGAAATTACGCTAAAGGAAGTAAACGGCATGCAAGGTTGGGTGTTGAACCAGCGGCGCCCACAGTTTCAAGATATCCGTGTACGCAAAGCGTTTAATCTGGCCTTTGATTTTGAGTGGTCCAACACTAATTTATTTTACGGCCAATACACGCGCTCCCGTAGCTATTTCAACAATTCCGAACTCGAAGCCAAGGGCCTGCCTTCACCTGAAGAACTGGTTTTATTAGAGCCATTGCGCGACAAGCTGCCTCCTGAAGTTTTCACCACTGAATACATGAACCCCTCCAACCCTGATGCCACAGCGCGGCGCAAAAACTTGCGCGAGGCAACAAAATTATTGCATGAAGCCGGGTGGATCATTACCAAGGAAGGCGGCAAGAATATTTTAAAAAACGCCAAAAACGAAACCCTCAAAGCAGACATCATGCTCGACTCGCCTGCCTTTGAACGGGTGGCCTTGCCTTATAAAGAACAGCTTGAGTTACTCGGTATCACCATCACCGTTCGCACAATCGATTCCGCCCAATATGAAAAAGCCAAAGAGACTTATGATTTTGACATCATCGTAAACTCTTATGGCCAAAGCCTGTCACCCGGCAATGAGCAAAGATATTTCTGGAGTTCCGTGGAAGCCAACAAAAATGGCTCGCAAAATTATTCCGGCATCAAAGACCCAGCGGTTGATGTTCTCATCGACAAAGTGATTTTCGCCAAATCCCGCGAAGACCTTGTCATCGCTTGCCGCGCATTAGACCGCGCTCTCATCTGGGGCTATTATATGGTGCCCAATTGGTACATCGCTTATGAGCGCGTGGCCTATTGGAACCGCTTTGGCAAACCCGAAAAAACACCAGACTTCGACATCGGCTTCCCAAATATCTGGTGGTGGGATGAGGCCAAAGCCAAGAAGGTTTCCGCTGGCTAATGGGTTCATATATTATTAAGCGCCTGCTGTTGATGATCCCCACATTGTTGGGCGTGATGCTGCTGACCTTTGCCGTCATCCAATTTGTACCAGGCGGCCCGATTGAGCGCATCATAGCGCAACTGGAAGGCAATGGCAGCGATGCAGACGCCAGATTAAATGGCGGCGGCGGTGAAGTGCAAACTGGCAATGATGATAATAGCACTTACCGCGGAGCCAAGGGTCTTGATCCTGAGTTCATCAAAAAACTGGAAATACAATTTGGCTTCGACAAGCCACCGATTGAACGCTTCCTGCTGATGATAAAAAACTACGCCACCTTCAATTTTGGTGAAAGCTATTTCCGGTCTAAATCAGTGCTGTCTCTGATTGCCGAAAAACTCCCCGTTTCAATTTCGCTGGGCCTATGGATATTGATCATCACCTATGTCGTCTCAATTCCACTGGGCATAAGAAAGGCTGTCCGCGATGGCAGCTCATTTGATATTTGGACTTCTGCCGTCATCAGCATCGGCTATGCCATTCCCTCATTCATATTGGCGATTTTTCTCATCATCGTTTTTGCTGGCGGCAGCTATTACAATTGGTTCCCGCTTCGGCTCCTCACATCAGATAATTTTTCTGATCTCAGCCTCTGGGGAAAAATTAAAGATTACGCATGGCACATGGCATTGCCACTCATCGCTTTAGGTGTGGGCAGCTTTGCCACCATGACCCTCCTCACCAAAAACTCATTTCTCGACGAAATCAAAAAACAATATGTGACAACCGCCAGAGCAAAGGGATTGACCGAAAATAAAGTGCTTTATGGCCACGTATTTCGCAATGCCATGCTGCTGGTGATCTCTGGTTTCCCAGGGGCATTCCTGAGCGCTTTTTTCGCCGGTTCGCTTTTGATTGAACAAGTCTTCTCGCTCGATGGCCTTGGTTTCCTCACCTACAAATCTGTTTTAGATCGCGACTATGCCGTGGTCTTTGCCAGTCTCTACATCTTCACATTAATTGGCCTCGTTGTAGCACTCGTCAGCGACCTCATTTACACATGGATCGATCCGCGCATTGATTTTGAGGCGCGCGACTTGTGATGGTGAAACTCAACGCACTTAATCAGCGCCGCTTTGCCCTCTTCAAAGCCAATCGCCGCGGCTTTTGGTCTTTCTGGATTTTTGCGGTGCTGTTTTTAGTATCGCTATTAGCCCCCATTATTGCCAATGATCGCCCCATGCTGGTCTCCTATAAGGGGGAACTTTTATTCCCCACGTTGATTGATTATCCGGAGGCCAAATTCGGAGGCTTCCTCGCTAAAACCAATTATCGCGATCCAGTGAATCTCGATGAAATAACGGCCAATGGCTGGATGCTGTGGCCACCCATTAGATATTCATACAACACCACCAATACAGAATTGCCATTGCCAGCGCCGTCTCCGCCAGCCTCTTCGCTCTCACCAGATGTGGCTTGTGGAAAATATCCGTTGAAAACCAATGACCAGCAATGTGCGTCTGGAAACATGAATTGGCTCGGCACCGATGATCAAGGCCGCGATGTGGTGGCCAGGTTGATCTATGGCTACCGCGTGTCGATAGCCTTTGGATTAATCCTGACTTTGTTCTCATCAATCATCGGCATCACTGCAGGTGCCATCCAAGGTTATTATGGCGGCTGGACCGATTTAATCTTCCAGCGCTTCATCGACATTTGGTCATCCATGCCCACGCTTTATTTGCTCATCATCATCGCAGCTTTTGTCACTCCCACATTCTGGTTATTGCTTTTCATTCTCGTGCTGTTTTCTTGGACGGGCCTTGTGGGCTTGATCAGAGCTGAATTCCTCCGGGCTCGAAATTTTGAATATGTCCGCGCTGCGCGGGCTCTTGGTCTGTCAAACAGCAAGATCATGTTCAAACACTTGCTCCCCAACGCCATGATCTCGGCTGTCACCTTCATGCCTTTCTTAATCGCAGGTTCGGTGACAACACTCACAGCCCTTGATTATCTGGGCTTTGGCCTGCCTCCCGGCTCTGCGTCTTTGGGCGAACTTGTCTCGCAAGGAAAAAACAATATCCAAGCGCCATGGCTAGGCTTCACTGTCTTCATCCTCATGTCCACATTACTGACGCTTCTGGTTTTCATCGGTGAAGCCGTGCGTGATGCGCTTGATCCCCGAAAGACCTTCACATGAGCGAAACTCTTCTCGATGTGAAAGAACTTTCGGTGGCCTTCGGCAAAAACCTTGCCGTGGACCAAGTTTCATTTTCCCTGAACAAGGGTGAAACCTTAGCGCTGGTTGGTGAATCTGGTTCTGGAAAATCAGTCTCGGCACTCTCAATTCTAAAGCTCCTGCAATATCCAGCAGCCTCGCATCCATCGGGGCAAATCCTCTTCAACGGAGAAGATTTATTGGATGCAGATGAAGCCGATTTGCGCCGCGTGCGGGGTGCAAAAATCACCATGATCTTCCAAGAGCCCATGACCTCGCTCAACCCGCTGCACAGTGTGGAAAGGCAGATCGGTGAAATCTTGGAGTTGCACCAAGGCGTCAAAGGCCAAGCGGCGCGCACGAAAATCATCGAACTCCTTGAGAAAGTAGGAATCCGCGAAGCTGCAACGCGCCTGCAAGATTATCCCCATCAACTTTCCGGTGGCCAGCGCCAACGCGTGATGATCGCCATGGCTCTTGCCAATAAGCCTGACTTGCTCATCGCCGATGAGCCAACTACAGCGCTGGATGTTACCGTGCAGGCGCAAATTCTTAAACTGCTCAAAGACCTGCAACAGGAATTTGGCATGGCCCTGCTGCTCATCACCCATGATTTAGGCATCGTGCGCTATATGGCAGATCAAGTCTGTGTTATGCAGAAGGGCAAGATTGTTGAACGCGGCAACGCCAAAACAGTTTTCTCAAATCCTCAGCACGCCTACACCAAAATGCTGCTGGCCGCTGAACCCAAAGGCAATCCACCCGCCGTGGATCTTTCTGCCGAGAAAATCATCGAAACAAAAAATCTAAAAATCTGGTTCCCTATCCGGCGTGGATTTTTCAGGAAATTAACTGGCCACATCAAAGCTGTTGATGGCCTTGATCTCACTGTTCGTGCTGGTCAAACTTTGGGGATCGTGGGCGAATCTGGATCCGGCAAAACCACAACAGGACTTGCCATCTTGCGCCTCATCGCCTCTGAGGGAGAGATTTCTTACAAAGGCCAGCGCATCGATCAATTCAAATCAAAACAGATGCGTTCTTTACGCAAAGATATGCAAGTGGTGTTTCAAGATCCCTTTGGTTCGCTTTCGCCACGCCTCTCAGTTCTGCAGATTGTTGAAGAAGGCCTCGTCATTCAAAACCCGGCGATGAGTGCCACTGAACGCAGCACCCGCGTGAGCAAAGCACTCGAGGAAGTGGGCCTCGACCCCACCACCATGGACCGTTACCCGCACGAGTTTTCCGGTGGTCAGCGCCAACGCATCGCCATAGCGCGCGCCCTTGCCCTAGAACCAAAATTCATCATGCTCGATGAACCTACGTCAGCTCTGGATATGTCTGTTCAGGCCCAAGTGGTGGACCTGCTGCGCGGGCTGCAGAAGAAACATAACCTCGCCTATTTATTCATCAGCCATGATCTGAAAGTAGTGCGCGCCCTTGCCAATGAAGTGATTGTGATGCGCGGCGGACGCGTAGAAGAGCGTGGCCCCACACAAGAAATTTTCAGCAATCCGCAAACGCCTTATACCAAAGCTTTGATCGCCGCCTCGCTCAACCTCAAAGCCACCGAAGGTATTGTCAAGCAATGAACGCTTTCGCATTTATTTTACCAACCTGGCCGACAGATGTTTGGCAGTCTGCGATGAACAAAGTCGCTCCAGATTTAGATGTGCGCATCTGGCCCAATGACTTAGGCGCAATTGAAGATATAAAATACGCCGCTGCTTGGCTGCCCCCCGCCAATGTGCTGAAAAGTTTCCCGAACTTGAAGCTCATCTGTTCTTTGGGCGCAGGTGTGGACGCTATCTTGGGCGATCCAACTTTACCAGAAGATATTCCAATTGTGCGTGTCAATGATGCTGACCTCACCAACCGCATGAGCGAATATATCGTCATGCATGTGCTCCTGCATCACCGCCAGCAGCGCCGGCATGATGAAAACCAAAAGCAAAAAGAATGGAGCGGCTTTGTCTCCCACGCCGCAAATGCCATCTCAGTGGGCATCATGGGCATGGGCGTCATGGGCACTGATGCGGCGGTGAAGCTCGCCGCCATGGGCTTCAATGTTCTGGGCTGGAGTCGAACCAAAAAATCCATCCAAAATGTGAAGTCATATGCGCAAGATGAATTGGATGAGTTTCTAAGCCATATCGATATTCTTGTATCCCTTTTGCCAGCGACACCTGAAACCGATGGCCTCATCAACCGAGTCCTCATCAATAAACTCTCGCGCAGGGGCCCCTTCGGCGCACCGATCTTCATCAACGCTGGTCGTGGCCGTCAGCAAGTTGAAGCCGATCTTCTCACATGTTTGAACAATGGTGAACTCTACGCTGCAACTCTGGACGTGTTTCACAAGGAACCCCTGCCAGAAACCAGCCCCTTCTGGACCCACCCGAATGTAACACTAACCCCGCACATGGCCGCCGACTCTCATCCCGAAACCATCTGCCGCTATGTGAGCCTGCAAATTAAAAAATTCGAAAATGGCGAGAAACTTGAGAATCTGGTAGACCGCACTCGCGGCTACTAGTGCGTTTTGAGTTTTCATCGCAAAGTCAAAATCGCCCGAGGTTTTATTGGCGTTCAACTTTTCTGGACCTTGACCTAGCGTCAAAGTTTAGGTTGGCCTTAAGCCAGAGCCATCTTAATTTTTAGCTTTTGAATTCGAGCAGCCTCAGTTAAAAGGCGCGCTGCGCTAAACTGGCAGGCAAGCCAGCGCGCTCATCCTAAATGGGGGCTTATACGATGTGGACTGAATTTAAGAATTTTGCGTTTAAAGGCAATGCATTTGATCTCGCCATCGGTGTGATCATGGGCGGCGCATTTGGTAAGATCGTTGACTCACTGGTTAGCGATTTAATTATGCCAATCGTTGGTTGGATTACTGGTGGCGTTGATTTCTCGCAGAAATTTGCCCAATTGGCAGGGACTCCAGCATCAACTTTGGCGGCTGCCAAAGAAGCTGGTGCCACTTTTGCTTACGGCAACTTTATTACCATTTTGATCAACTTCTTGATCCTTGCTTTCG
>JANOUE010000044.1:0-9236 GCA_031416755.1 Hyphomicrobiales bacterium | reverse complement strand
CACGGCGCTGCATTTTCATGATGCTGACCGTGCCCGCGCCAATCACACGGGCACACAATTGCTGGCCACTGTGAGCGATGTGACCATGACGGTTGCGAACCTCAACACGCTTGATGACGCTGTAAACACGGCGCTGCATTTCCATGATGCGGATCGTGCCCGCGCCAATCACACCGGCACGCAAGCTGCCGCCACGATTTCGGATTTTACCGAAGCGGCGCAAGATGCGGTGGGCGCCGCGTTTGACACTACACTGGTCTATACTGATGCTTCAAACCTGATCGGCCGTGCTGCTCTTACTGGCCATATGACCATTGCGGCGGGCAGCAATGTGGCCGGTCTTGGCAGCTTTACCCTGGCGCAGTTGAACACCGCTGTGAGCGATGCTGATGTATCGGCCACCACGCACACGCATGTGCTGGCGGCGGGTGCCACCGATGTGACCATCACGGCGGCCAACCTCAATATTCTTGATGATGGTGTGAACACGGCGCTGCATTTTCATGATGCTGACCGTGCGCGAGCCAATCATACCGGAACGCAAAGCTCAAGCACGATAACAGGCCTCGGCACACTTGCCACCCAATCAGGCACCTTTAGCGGCACAGCTTCTGGAACCAATACCGGCGATCAATTCACTTTCGCTACGATTGCAGTTTCCGGCCAATCTGATGTGGTGGCAGATGTTGCGGCTGACACTCTCACCCTTGTTGCCGGATCAAACATCACCATCACGACGAACGCGGGCTCCGATACGATCACCATAAACTCCTCAGCGTCTGGCGGTGGCGTTTCCGATGGTGACAAGGGCGATATTACAGTTTCCGGTTCGGGCGCAGTCTGGACCATTGATGCCAACACAATCAGTAATGCCAAGCTGACGCAAATGCCTGCTCTGACGTTCAAAGCAAATGCCACTGCGGCAACCGCCGATGCGCAAAATTTGACCATAGACCAAACTCTTGTCGCTCTCAATATTCAAGGGCTGATTTGTGCCCGTCACCTCATCACTGCTTAAGGAGTTATCATGCCAGCCAACACCGCACCGATTTTTTCCGCCAAAGGCGCCATTCAATGGAACCCGGCAATTCTGACCGCAGCCAACACCGCCAAGGATGGCACTGGCACTGGCACGGTTGCCACCGTATTCACGGGCAATGCCGTTGGCAACAATGCGGGCAATTTTGTGCAGAAGCTGGTGGCCCGCGCCCTTGGAACCAACGTGGCAACTGTGCTGCGCGTGTTCATCAACAATGGCGCGACCAACGCTACGGCTTTAAACAATTCTCTGCTTGCAGAAATAACGCTTCCAGCAACGACGCTTTCAGAAATTGCCGCCCAAACCGACTATGTGCTGCCCTTGAATTTCGCTATTCCGGCGGGATTTAGGTTGATCTGCACCCTTGGCACGGCCGTTGCGGCCGGATATGCACTGACCATCATCGGTGGTGAATACTGATGCTGGATTTTTCGCACATTCCAAACCTTGCCCATGGTGCCGAGACGGTTGTGTTCAACGCCCTCGGCGCCAATGACTGGCAGACGTGGGTTCGCCCGCGGGGAAAATCTTTCGCCAGTATTATTGTGATTGGCGGTGGCGCTGGCGGCGGCGGCGGCTTTTCAGGCGTCTCTGGCTCGGCGCGCGGCGGCGGCGGTGGCGGTGGGTCCAGTGGTATTTGCCGGATTAACGATCTGCCCTTAGACTTTTTGCCGCCCATATTTTTTGTGAATGTTGGGCTTGGTGGACTTGGTGGCGCTGGCGGCGGTGGTGCTGGAGCAGCCGGACAGGTTTCAGTGGTTTCAGTGCGGCCAGATACGGTGGCCCAGAACCGTGTGGCCTATTCCAACACCGCCGTCCCAACTGGCGGCACCGGCGGCTTAGCCACTGCTGGTGGCACACTCGGTGCAGCGGGAACTACCGCAACAATTCAGACCATGGCGACATTGGCTACATTTATTGCCATATTCGGACAATCAGGCTCCTCCGGTGGAGCACACACTGGCGCGCAGGGAAATTCTGTCACCTGGGCTTCGGTTGGACCTGTACTGAGTTCCGGCGCTGGCGGTGCTGGGGTTGGGACAGGAAATATAGAGTTTCCCGGAGGAACCATCATTGGTGGCGGATGGCTGCCGACCTTGGCTGGCGGCCTTGCCGGACCAAACCGTGGCCAAGATGGCTTTTTGAGCCAAATGCCATTCGCAGCCAGTGGCGCCAGTGGTGGCGGGTCGTCTGCGTTTGCGGCTGGCGGTGCTGGTGGTGATGCTGCCATTGGCTCTGGCGGCGCTGGCGGCGGCGGCGGCGTGACCGGCGGCAAAGGCGGCAATGGCGGCCATGGCCTTGTAATGATTACGTGCTGGTAAGCGATGACCATGTCCTCAATTGAACGCGAAATCGGCAACTTGGAAGCGCGCATGCAAACGGTGGAATCTGAATTGCATGCCATCCGCTCTGACGTGCGCGAAATTCGTGATGCCTTAGTGGGCGCTAAAGGCGGCTGGCGCACCATTACAATTGTAATTGGCCTAGCCACCACATTCGGTGCCGTGCTGGGCCGTTTCATGCCCATGCTTTTTGGCGCTCGCCCTTAATCTCAGGAGACGATAATGACCCTATGGCCACTTCAATCTGAGGCCGACGCCTTCTATGGCAATCCTCGAGGCCGCAGTGCCGCAAATGTTAGCCCCACCTGGTATAAGAAAAATATTGATATGGTGGCACCTCCATTCAAAATGAAAATGTTCGGTCCGATCACGCGGTTTCCAATTCATAAAAAATGCGCCGATGCAACGCGCGAATGGTTAAACCAAGTTTGGTTAAATGCTGACCGCGACCAAAGGGTGATCGAAAAGTGGGGCATGAACATATTCTCAGGCTCCTATTGTTACCGCACCATGCGTGGCCTGCAACATCTCTCGATGCATGCCTATGGCTGCGCCATTGATTTCGACGCCCCAAGAAACAGCCTCCACGACCAAACCCCACATTTAGCACTAGTCCGCGCGCAAGTGGTGGAGCCATTCTTAAAGCTGGGCGGCACCTGGGGTGGCGATTGGAACGGCAATGGCACCTCGACCGATGAACGCCGGGCCGATGGCATGCACTTTCAGTTTGCCAGACTTAAATAATTTCAACCAGACAGAAGGAGAACTTTCATGAACCCTAATATGTTAGGCGGCATTGCGCGCGCCATTATTCCACCTGTATTGTCGTTTCTAATCGGCAAAGGCATGCTGCCGACTGGTGACTATAGTGCAGTAATTACAGCGGCCTTGGCATTTGGCACTGCTGTGTGGTCAGTGCATACGAACAAGACCATAAGCCCCAAATAATAAAGCATTAACCACAGTCCCAAACTACGGTCCCAAGCCGTTCATCTTCCATTCAGTTGCCAAATCCTATAACTCCACTTCGGATTAAGAGAAGGATGACTTTTGTGTTTAAGGCTTTAGTAGCTGCATGTGTGTTTTCGACAATGCTTGGGTTTTTGCAACCTTTGGCAACCTATGCCTATGCCGCTGACACATTCATCCAAGTGGCTGATAACAGTGCTGATTACCCAATCCAGCCGTCCGAAGCTGCAAGCATTGCCCGCGATGCTTATCCAGATGCAAAGGTTCTCAACGTGAAGCTCTTGCCGAACGGCGTTTATGCTGTCACTTTAAAGCTGGGTGGCAGTGTTTCGCGTGTGATGATTGATGCAACCAGCGGTGCAATCAGCTAAAAGCGTCTCACGACCTGTGCTTTGCGGGAGACGATTACATGCGCATATTAGTTGTTGAAGACGATGTGGACCTGAACCGCCAACTGGTCGAAGCCTTGGGCGATGCCGGTTATGTAGCCGACAAAGCCCATGACGGCGAAGAAGGTCACTTCCTGGGCGACACCGAACCCTATGATGCCATAATTCTCGATCTTGGCCTTCCTGTGCTTGATGGCGTGAGCGTTCTCGAAAAATGGCGCCGGGCTGGCAAAAAAACTCCGGTACTCATCCTCACGGCCCGCGATCGCTGGAGCGACAAGGTGGCGGGCTTTGATGCTGGCGCCGATGATTATGTAACCAAGCCATTTCACATGGAAGAAGTTCTGGCCCGGGTGCGCGCTTTGCTGCGCCGATCCGCTGGCCATGCCACATCTGAACTCACCTGTGGGCCGGTAATTTTAGATACTGCCAACGCCAAGGTTACAGTGAATGGCTCTGCCATTAAACTCACATCATTGGAATTTCGGTTGCTCGCATATCTGATGCACCACAATGGCAAAGTGGTTTCGCGCACTGAATTGGTTGAGCACCTCTATGACCAAGACTTTGACCGCGATTCAAATACTGTAGAAGTGTTTGTAGGTCGTTTGCGCAAAAAGCTTGGCGTGGATGTGCTGCAAACTATTCGCGGCATGGGTTATAGCATGTCTGAGTCAGGTCATGCGGTCTAACTCACTCTCGTTTCGATTGATCGTTTCTTCAGCTGTGGTGGCCATAATATTATTGGTCAGTGCCGCTTATTTGTTAAATGGTTTATTTCAACAAGCCTTGCAGCGCAATTTCGATTCACGCTTACGCGCAACACTTGATGGCATATTGGCCAATGTGGAAATAGGTTCTGACGGCAAGCCGCGGCTGCAAGGTTCAATCTCTGACAATCGCTTTAATTTGCCGCTCTCAGGATGGTACTGGCAAATTGGAGAGGTGGGTGGAAAGCTCGGAGATTTAGCCTCTGGTTCACTGCTTGAACAACGCATTATTGTTCCCGATAATGCGCTTGCAACCCGTGATAAAGCTGGCATTGCCAGCTTTTCAACCCGCGACAATGATGGCCAGCAATTGCGCGTGATCGAGCAAAACTTAAAACTCTTCGGCAGCACACAAGACTATTCATTCATGGTTGCAGGAAATTTTGATGAACTTAGCGCAGAGGTTGACTCATTTCGCACAGCTCTTTTCACTGTGCTTGGCCTTTTGGGCGCAGGATTGCTGGCCGCGATTTTGGCGCAAGTGCGATATGGTTTAAAACCGTTGGTAGATATGCAACACCGCCTGAATGATATTCGCAGCGGAAAAATTGAATTGCTGCAAGATGATTTCCCGGCGGAAATTCAACCAGTAGCCGACGAGCTAAATTTACTCGTGCAATCCAATTTCGAAATTATTGACCGCGCTCGTATGCAAGTGGGAAATTTGGCGCACGCATTAAAAACACCCATTAGCGTTTTGACCAACGAGGCACGTGATTCAAAAAGCCCGCTTGCTGAAAAAGTGAAAGAGCAAATTGATGTGATGCGAAATCAGGTTAACCTTTATTTGGATCGTGCCAGACGGGCAGCGCGCGCGCAGACCATTGGTTCATCCACTGATGTGGAGCCAGTGCTGCAATCCTTGGCGCGAACCTTGCAACGCATCAATCATGACCGCAAACTGACGATTGAAGTTACCGCACCAACCACGTTGCGCTTTCGCGGCGAACGCCAAGACCTTGAAGAAATGGTAGGCAATGTGATGGACAATGCCTGCAAATGGGCAAAGTCCAAAATTAATGTCTCGGCCAAACTAATGCCAGCTAGCGCTGAACCTGGCCGCTCTTGGCTGATTATTACCGTCGATGATGATGGCCCCGGCATTGCAGCTGAGAATCGCGCGGAAGCGCTGAAGCGAGGACAACGCTTGGATGAAAGTAAACCAGGCTCGGGTTTAGGCATGTCGATCATTTTGGAAACGGCCAGCATGTATGCTGGCAAAGTGGAATTGGCCGACTCTGAAAGTAGTGGTTTAAGAGTTAATTTGCAGTTGCCCGCCGTTAGTGGCTGACTCGGTGCTATTTCTGCAACCAAGAATAGTGTCGTCGACTTTTGCCCTTTTTATTAAGTTGAATTTTACTAAAATTAAATTTACGTGGCAAAACTACAGTAATAATCTTTTATTATTAGACTGAAATTGGTGCTAGTAGCTGTTGACCAGTCGATCAATAATATGCTTTCTAGAGAGCATACACCGCGCTGCAATTATTAGTTGCAAACAAGCTACGCCGTGCTACCCCTGTTTACTGCCCCCAGTCGCAGGAGTGCGCGGCGGAGGGGAGCGAGCCATTTGGCTTGCTCCCCGACTTTTTGAATAGTCTCAGGCTGCCTCGGTGATCGGCACGCCGCGTTCGCGGTAAGGTGTGCGGCCATAGAATGCGCGGTAACATTTTGAAAAATGGGAGGGCGAAGAGAAGCCGCAAGCCATCGCCACATTGATCACTGACAAATCAGTTTGAAGCAAAAGTGAACGCGCTTTTTTCAAACGCAATTCCAAATAATAACGCTTCGGCGAGCGATCCAAATAACGTCGGAACAAGCGCTCCAATTGCCTCGTCGAAAGATCAGCCTGCTTAGCAAGCAAACTTGGAGACAGTGGATCCTCCAAATTCTCTTCCATCTTTTCAATAATCGAAACCAATTTAGGATGTCGCGCTCCTATGCGCGCTGGCAGGGACATGCGCTGATTTTCACTGTGGTGGCGAATGGGAGAATGCAAAATACTTTCGGCCACTGCAGATGCTAAATCCGGCCCATGTTGGCTCGCAATCATGGTGAGCATCATATCAATTGCAGTTGTGCCACCGGCACTTGTGAAACGATCCTCATCAATTTCGAACAAGCCTCCTGTTGCATTAATTTCAGGGAACGCTTCTGAAAAGCCTGGCAGATTTTCCCAGTGAATTGTGCAGCGATAACCATCGAGTAATCCAGCTTCAGCAAGAATATGCGCACCCGTGCAGACAGCACCAATCACGGCTCCGCGCCGCGCAGTTTTGCGCAACCACGCAAGCAGACGTTTATCCGTGTGCTGCTGCACGCTCAGGCCCGCGCACACAATAATGGTGGCATCTGGTGCAATGGTTTCAAGATCGCCATGGGCCATAGTGAGGATATTGCTGGAAGCTGCCACGGGTTGGCCATCCATGGAGTGAAGGGTCCAACGATACAAAGTTTTTTCCGAAAGTCGGTTGGCCAAACGCAATGGTTCAATCACTGAGGTAACTGGCATCATCGTAAATTCTGGTATCAGAATTAGAGCCACAGTTTGTGGGAGTTCTTTTGCTTTATCGCCAAACATTGTTGCATTGCTCCATTAGCAACATGATGGGCGATTTATTGAGCATTGTCCACTAGCGCCATTGCGACGGTTAAAAACGACGACTTAGGCAAGCAGCAGTCGGTTTCAGGCTCGCGCTGTCGCAATCAGGGAAGCAAGATATTTACCGAAAAGGCAAGCAAGATCAACGCCAACCGTGTGATCCAGCATGACAATTGAAAAAACCTCGGCCTTTCTGCGTAAAGCCTCTGTTGAGATCACGCCCAAACAAATCGAAAAACTGCCCGTGTTGAGTGCAAATTTGCCAAGCGGCACCGATATTTTTATTGCCTTGATTACAGCAGCTGAATTGGAAGCGCAGATAGCCGCTGTTGCTGCTTTGAAGGCTATAGGCTTCAACCCCATCCCGCATATTCCAGCGCGCTTTGTAATGGATGAAGAAGATTTGAAATCTCGTGTAGGCCAACTCACCAAAGCCGGTGCAACAACAGTGTTGGCCCTTGGGGGCGGTGCGCCAGAGCCGATTGGCAAATTTGATGCGGCCATTCAGTTGCTGGAAACCGGTGTCTTCGAAGCCCACGGCATAAAAACTATCGGCATTGCAGGTCACCCCGAAGGCAATTCCGATATTAGCAAGAAACTTGGGGAAGATGGATTGATCCGTGTACTGAGAGAAAAACAAGCGTGGCTTAAGGAAAAGAAAATTTCTGGCTTTATCGCTACTCAGTTTTTGTTTGATGCTGAACCGCTTGCTTTCTGGGCTTCGCATTTGCGCGCTGAGGGCATCGATTTGCCACTGCATGTTGGTGTGCCAGGACCCGCATCGCTCAAAACCTTGGTGCGCTATGCGGCCATGTGCGGTGTGGGCAATTCTGCCCGCTTCATCAGAAAGCAGGCCTTGAACATCACAAGACTGCTCTCAGTTTCTGAACCAACAGAATTTGTCAATCAACTAGCAATATTGCATTTTGACAAACCAGAACTCGGCATTGCAGCTCCGCACCTGTATCCCTTTGGCGGATTTGATAAGCTGTTCGATTGGATGAGGCCTCGGATTATTTCTTAAAAAGTCGCAACTCAGAACCCTTACGCGCCGCCTTAGTCAAAAACGCCCATGTATATTCCGCATAAGAGCGGAAAACATAAACATCAATCACATTCTCTTCCACCACATGCAGCAGTGCTGCAATCTCTGCAAAGCGCATCCGGCGAACAGCACCTGCCTTATAATCATTGCTGATGAGATCGAGCGAACTGCCCTTCATCAATGTCTCGCGAACACCTTCACCCTCCAAACGAATGATGGCGCGCATGTCTGAGACATCGACGGCGAGTGAATGGATTTTGCCCAAGGCCGCATTCAGTTCCGCAAGCAAAGCAGTAGTTTTGCTCCGTGTACAGAGGATCATCCATTGATCAGGTGAAAGCCATAATGCCTTGACATCACCCCATGTGGCCGAGCTGCGGGGTGCTTTTGGCAAATCAATTTCAATGACGGATTTAACTGCAGCCATAAACTTCTGATCTGAAGCAAGCCCGCGCAAATCAATCATGCCGCGCTCCGAAATCTCACGCATGGATATGCTGAGATTATCGGGAGCAGGGCGATGCGCAAGTGCACTCTCAAATTCAACCATGGAGGCGACCTCCTTCCTTGTCATAAAATACCGTGTCGGTAATTGTGGCTTTCATCACCTTGCCGCCTTCCAGCGGAAAAGAAATGACCTCACCCATGCGCGCCCTGCCATTTTGAATAAGCGCCAGTGCAATTGAGCGGCCCAATGTGGGTGACATATAGGATGATGTCACCTGACCAATCATCTCCATTGGCGGCCTGTCTTTCACGGCAGCCACTGCATATGCACCATCTGGCAGAACTTCGGTTGGGTCTTCAGATAGAAGCCCCACAAGCTGTTTACGGTTTGATCCTTTGAGGAAGGATTGTTCCAGCGAACGCTTGCCGATGAAATCCAATTTCTTTGAAGAAACCATGCCTTCAAGGCCAAGGTCAACCGGCGTCACGGTGCCATCGCTTTCATCGCCAACCACGATATAACCTTTTTCAGCGCGCAAAATATGAAGTGCTTCAGTGCCATAGGCTGAGAGGCCAAACTCGTCGCCAGCCTCCATCAAAGCATTCCACAAGCCTTGGCCAAAATTAGCAGG
>JANOUE010000043.1:0-22961 GCA_031416755.1 Hyphomicrobiales bacterium | reverse complement strand
CGGGGATCCAACTAAACTCTTGAAACTAAGTTAGATTCCTTGAACTCACAAACGAAGTGCAACACCATGCTAAGGTGTTTGCGCTATGGGACAAAGATACAAACACATCGACGTTGATGAGCGTGCAAGGATTGCCCTGCTTTACGAAGCGGGGCAGTCCTTGCGCCAAATCGCGGCAACTCTGGGTCGCCCGCCATCGACAATTTCGCGGGAGTTGAAACGTAACAGTGGCAGTCAGGTTGGCTACAAGCCATCTTGGGCTGATGATCAAGCTTGGAGCAGGCGCTGGCGTGGCAGCAAACTGGAATGCCAGCCTGCCTTGCTCGATTACGTTCTGGAACATCTTGCTAAGGGACAGTCCCCGGAGCAGGTCGCTGGCAGGCTGGCGCTCCTGCAGTCTAGCTTTCGCATCAGCCATGAGTCCATCTATCGTTTCATCTACACCCAGATTGCCCGTAACAAGGACTACAGTTGGCGAGACTACTTGCCACAAGCCAAAAGCAAGCGAGGCTGGGGGAGACGACAGGCAAAATCGGTGCAACACATTAAAGACCGCGTTTGCATCAGTGAAAGACCCGCTTTCATTGAACACCGAAAGCAAATCGGCAACTGGGAGGTTGATCTGTTGCACCCGCGTAAATCGGGGGCATGCGTTCTCGTTGCCATCGAACGCGCAACCCGCATGGTGTTGCTTGCCAAGCAGAACAGCAAACACGCACAACCCATCGCTGACCAACTCATCGCATGGTTCACCGCCATGCCGCCACACATGTGCAAAACCCTCACCCAAGACAATGGGCCGGAGTTCTCATCACATTATCTGCTCAATCCACTTGGCATCAAAACCTACTTCTGCAACCCGCATCAGCCATGGCAAAAAGGCTCTGTTGAAAACATGAATGGACGCATCCGCAGGACAATCCCGCTGGGCACCGATCCAGACAGCTTTGATCAGTTCGATCTCATGGCCCTGCAAAACCGCCTCAACAGCACCCCAAGAAAATGCCTTGGCTTCAGAACACCAGAAGAGCTATTCATGAAACAAATGAAACCGTTGCACTTCAAATGTGAATCCACCTTCCCGCCTGCGCGGGAATGACGATTGTGGTAGGTGATGATTTCCCCAAATCATCGCCATGCCGCAGTTTATTTCTCAAAATACTCCACACCCGGCAAGCCCTTGAAATGCGCGTCGCAGGTGAGCAGTGGGGCGTCGTGCAGTTGGGCTGTGGCGTAGATGATGGCGTCGGTGGTGTGGAGTTTGTGGTCGCGTGAAATTGTTGCGGCTGAAAAAGCTGTTCCTGTATCAAGCGGCACGACAAGCAATTGACTTGTGTGAGCAATTAAGTCCTCGGCTTTCTTTTGACCATCTTCACGCAAAGCCCACTTTGCCAATTCCAGTTGAACAATTGTTGGGACGATTAATTCACCAGCACTCTTAATGCGCTGGTCGATAAGGCCACCAGAGTTGCTGCCAACCAGCATTTCAATCCATGCTGAAGTATCTAAAACAATCATTAGTAACGATCATCTCGGTCGCGATAGTTTTCAGTGTTTGCGCCTTTCATGCTGCCAAATAATTCTGCGGCTGTTGGCACCGGCACCAAAATATAGTGCTTTCCTTCAGGGACAAAAGCCAGCCTTTGCCCCGGTTTCCAACCCTGCTGCTCGCGCACATGTTTTGGAATTGAAATTTGGTATTTGCTAGAAAGGGTTACGGCGTTCATTTTCTTACGTTTCCTGATCGATCAGAAAATGTAAGATAGCACCTCAGAGCGCAAATATCAAATCATCGCCATGCCGCCGTTGACGTGCAATGTCTGTCCGGTCACGTAGCCGGCTTCATCGGATACGAGATATAACACCGCCGCTGCAATATCTTCTGGCCCGCCCATGCGACCTGCTGGGATTTTGGCGAGGATGGCTTCTTTTTGTTTGTCATTTAACACATCGGTCATCGGCGTTGCGATGAAGCCAGGGGCGATGCAGTTTACGGTTACACCTCTGGTGGCCAGTTCTTGCGCCAATGATTTGCTGAGGCCGATGACACCGGCTTTGGAGGCAACATAATTGGCTTGGCCGGGATTTCCGGTGACACCCACAATTGATGTGATATTCACAATGCGCCCTGCCCGCTTCTTCATCATGCCGCGCATGGCAGCGCGGGCTAGGCGGAAATTCGATGTGAGGTTCACGTCGATCACCGCCTGCCAATCTTCATCTTTCATGCGCATGGCCAACCCATCTTTGGTGATGCCAGCGTTGTTCACCAAAATATCTAGGCCACCCATCGCAGCTTCGGCAGCGGGAATGAGTTTTTCAACATCTTCGGCGCTGGAGAGATTGCAGGGCAACACGTAAACGTTTTCGCCGATCTGCGCCTTTAGCTCCTCAAGCTTTTCAACGCGGGTGCCAGAAATTGCGATGGTTGCGCCGGCAGCGTGAAGAGCCTTAGCAATGGCAGCACCGATGCCGCCGCTGGCGCCAGTGATGAGAGCAGTTTTTCCGGTGAGGTTGAACATATTATGCTCCTTGCTTTAAATTTGTGGCAGCGGCGGCAATATCATCTGGCGTTCCGGCAGCAAAGCTTAGCGCATCGGGCGCATTCTTTTTTGCGAGTCCGGTCAATACTTTACCAGCACCAATTTCAACAAATACATTAACGCCGTGTGAAACCATGTAGCTCACGCATTCACGCCAGCGCACGGTGCCTGTCACTTGCTCAACCAGCTTTTGGCGAATGATAGCGGGATCAGTGAGGGGGCCTGCCACAACATTGGCAATGACTGGAACAATTGGTGATTTCATGGTGGCATTGGCCAAGGCTTCGGCCATGGCATCAGCTGCAGGTTGCATCAACGCGCAATGGAATGGTGCAGACACTGGCAAAATAATGGCGCGCTTGGCACCTTTGGCTTTGGCAATTTCGCAGGCGCGCTCAACGGCGGCTTTGCTGCCTGACACCACAACTTGTCCTTCGGAATTATCATTGGCGGCTTGGCACACATCACCTTGCGCTGCTTCGGCGGCTACGGCAGTGGCAGTAGCAAAATCAAGGCCAAGAAGTGCAGCCATCGCACCAGTGCCCACAGGCGTTGCCGCTTGCATGGCTTTGCCGCGTATTTTCAGAAGTCGAGCAGCGTCAGATATTGTGAATGTTCCAGCAGCTGCAAGGGCTGCATACTCACCAAGTGAATGGCCCGCCACGAACTTTGCTGTATTGGCAACGGTGATGCCGTGTTCAATTTCCAACACGCGTAAAGCCGCCATGCTGACGGCCATTAATGCAGGTTGAGCATTTTCCGTGAGAGTGAGCTCGGCTTCTGGCCCTTCCCACATTATCGTTGAGAGTTTTTGGTGGAGAGCTTCATCGACCTCCTTGAAAACATTTCGGGCCGCGGCGAAATTATCGGCCAAGGCTTTGCCCATGCCGATTGCCTGACTGCCTTGGCCGGGAAATACGAATGCTGTTGCCATAAGTTGCTCCAGTGTGGTGTTGATGTGGCTTCCGACCACGAGGGCGGCAAAGAGTCAAGTATGGGCGCAAATTCACGGCATGGTTAACGACCAGTTAACCCTCATCTGGCAACTTGGGTTGCAACCTGTTGTAGTCTGGGGATTTAATTAAGTGGTAAAAAAGCTACGACTATCGGTTGTCTGGCTGGTCTTAAGTCTTGTCGTTATTACTCTCTCTCTGATCATCCAAAATCAGTGGAATAACGGCATTGACCAAGCTAAGCGCCATTATATTGATTCTGGACGTGCGGCCACAGCATCACAAATCTCCAAGTTGGAAACGGCGGTTCGATCCATTTATGAAAATATTCGCACGCTTTCTTTACTGCCGAATGTTCGCGACATTGATCGCCACGCAAAAATTTGAGTGCTGAAGCACGTGTTACTTTCCAACAGATTTATAATAATCTTGCTGCCAGTGTCGATGTGTCTGAAGTTTATATTGTTCCGATTGATTTCAATCCCAATAAATTTGACGTATTTACTCTGAAAACAGAAGAACCAATTATGATGTTCGATGAGCTAATTGTGAATGCAGGCAAGGGCCCAAAAGCGTCGAACAGCATTGGCGATGCGAAAAGCGCAGCAGCACCAATTGCACTGGATCATGAAGAAGTTGAAAGCTTTGAATTTGCTCAGCTTGTCGATCATGCGAAGTGGTTAAAGGAACATTATCCCAATATAAGTGATATTAAGAAGTTAGAGGTGCCATTTATCAGTGGCCCTGAAGTTATTACTTGCGATAACCGAATATTTGCAACTACGGGAGTTGATGGCGATCGATCAGGTATCATGTTCTCTGTCCCGTTTTATGGTAATGACGGCAAAATTAGCGGTTTGATTTCTGCAATTGTTTTAACATCGTCTCTGCGAGATCTTTTGCCATTGCAGAATATGGCCCTTGTGAATACTGGAAATAACTATGCCAATTTGGCCAATGGTGCTGTCAAAATGGCTGCTTCGCGCAAGCTGATTGAAGCTGGAAAGCAGGATCCTGATTTGATTTATTCCGAAGTCATTTCTTTATCTGTGCTTGATCAACGAAGTCCGTGGGCTGTGTGGTCAGGACTGCCGAATGAACAGTTTTGGTTCAGCAAAGATGTGGCTTACATCAACAGCACCCGCCGCACTGCTTTCATTGGTCTGGCAGCATTTGCGTTAGCTGCAGGAATTATGGTCTTTCTCATTGACCGATTTTTGAGGCAAGCTGCGACCCTTGGCAATACCAGTTTACAAATGCGCCTGATGGCCGAAAGATCTGAAGCTGAAGCAATTGAAAGTGCAACGTCGTTAAAAACTTTGAATGAAGATGTGTCTAGATTGAACAAAGAGCTCTCAGTTAAAATTAAAGAGCTTACTGATGCTCAAGATACAATTATTGCGAAGGGAAAAATGGCGCAACTCGGAAACCTTGTTGCGACCGTTGCTCATGAACTTCGTAATCCGCTGGGTGGTGTTCGTACCACAGCATATATGCTTCGGCGCAGGCTGAAAGACGCCGATATTGATGTGACAACCCAGCTGGAACGAATTGATTCAGGAATTGCGCGTTGCGACGGAATTATTTCGCAATTGCTTGATTTTTCGCGGTCGCAGCCGCTCAGCACTTGCGAAGTTAATTTGGAAAATTGGTTGTTGAAAGTTGTCTCAGAAACTGCCGAAAGTTTGCCAGAAAATGTGAGTATCCAAATGTCACTCGGAACCCAAGGCATGATGGCTCAAATTGACAGTGAAAGATTGAGGCAAGGGCTGGTGAACCTTCTAAACAACGCGGCCGATGCCATTACTAAAAATGCAGACATTTCATCATTGCCACTCAATCCTGCTATTATTGTGGGCCTGAAGAACAGTGCGCGTGGTGTCGAAATTTCGATTACAGACAATGGACCTGGCATTTCACCAGATATTATCGAAAAAATTAGCGAGGCTTTGTTTACGACAAAAAGTTTTGGCGCTGGCCTAGGCATTGCCGCTGTTCGTAAGATCGCAATGATGCACGGTGGTGGTTTGAATATTGTTTCCGAGTTGGGTCACGGTTCCCATTTCACGATCTGGTTCCCATTGGTTAACAATCTATCTAAGGTCGCTTGAATACGCCCACAATTTCTACATGGGCGGTATATTTAAACTGATCGACAGGGGTTACTTGCTCCAGTTTATAGCCGCCGCGCACTAGAATGGCTGCATCACGGGCAAAGCTGGTTATATCACAGGCGACGGCGATGACGCGTTTCACTTTTGATTTGGCCAAATTCCGTGCCTGATTTTCAGCACCAGCGCGCGGTGGATCAAACACCACTGTATCAAATTCATTCAGCTCGGCTGGCACCAAAGGATTGTCCAATAGATCCCGCGCTTCTGCGGTGAGTGGCTTAAGGCCTGGTGCAAAACGGGCCGCCTGCAACATGGCTGCGATGGCTGGTTTATCCAAATCAATGGCGTGGACTTTGTGGGTTTCAGCAATGCGGAACGCGAATGGGCCAACGCCGCAGAATAAATCGATGACCTTTTTTGATTTAACCATTGCGGCACGCACCAAAGACACCAGTGTTTCTTCACCCAATGCTGTTGCCTGCAAAAATGATTGGATGGGCAATTGCACTTTGGCTTTGCCGACGCTTAACGTGGGCACGCGGTCTTGGGCTGCGATCAGGTTGTTTACGCTCACACGCGCAATATTATATTTGTGCATGATCTCATTAAACGCAGCGATGCGCTTATCGACGGCCTCTCGCTCAGCTTTCACTGAAACATCCAAGCCATTATCGGCCAGCGTAATTGCCACATCGCAAGGCCCCATCAGCGGGCCAAAGCTTGCAGCAATTTCGGGAGCGCCCGCCAATTGCGGCACCATGACCGGACAGGTTTCAATGGCCACAAG
The DNA here is from genome assembly GCA_031416755.1 of Hyphomicrobiales bacterium. GTDB lineage: Bacteria > Pseudomonadota > Alphaproteobacteria > Rhizobiales > Aestuariivirgaceae > Aestuariivirga. The sequence continues at coordinate 16,564 of JANOUE010000043.1, read as the reverse complement.
ATCATGGCTTTTGGCTTCCATATAACCAGCCCGCCATTCGCCTTCGATGAGGCGTACATGAAGGGATACACGTCTGCGCCCGACTCCGTGAGCGTCAATGAGTGGCTGCACTTCCACATCTATACCTTGCGTGGTGAGGGCAACTTGCACCAGATTGCGCTTCCACTCGGCATAGGGCTCGTGCCGCCAATGTTGGAATTTGCAGCCGCCGCATGAAGCGTAAACTTTGCAAAAGGCTTCGATGCGATCAGGCGAGGCAGTGATCACGCGGATAAGTTTGCCGTTCTCGCTTTCTACGGTTTCACCGGGCAGCGCTTTGAAAACAAAAGCGGCGGCAGTTCCGGCCATGCCAATGCCATCGCCTTTTGAGCCGATGCGATCAATTTTTACGATATTCATTTCAATCCAATTCGCGTGGGTAAAACACCACGAGGGCGGTGCCAAATTTAAGCTCAATATCCACAGGGCCAGTGACGATATTTGAGAGAGTGAGCGCTGAACCCAAAGGTACATCGCGGCGGTTAAGGGGCCATTTTACGCCCACCAGAGTGAGCGCTTTAAGATCTGACACTGGCACTACACTGAGACGCGTGCCAATTGCAATATCATCGAACTCCAGATCAGTAATCAGGACATGTGCTTCTTCATGGCCTGAGGTCATGTAAACTGGAATATCGCGGCGCGTGAGGGCCAGCATAAAGCCTACATGGGCCATGGTGTGATCGAATTGCCCGCCAAATCCTCCGACCAGAATGAGTGAGGTTGCTCCCCGGCGCAACGCTTCGGAGATTGCTAACTCGCCATCGGTTGCATCTTTTTCTGTACTAAAGGTTTGCCGCGGAATGTGGGCGTAGGTTTCTTGGTGTTCGGCAGTGCTCGAATCAAAATCACCAACCCACAAAAGCGGACTAAGTTTGAGAGTCGCTGCATGAGCAATACCACTATCGGCGGCGAGCACTGATGCTCCTTCCAGCTGGCGCTTAAGCCGCTTGGTTGAAGTTACATCGCCTCCCAAAAGTACTGCAAATTTTGTCATAGCTGTCATGTAGCAGATGTTGCTTGCGCCTGCACCCATCTCCGCATAAGAAGGAATTGCTCTCAACGGGGTGCGCTCAAACGCTGAGAGGGGCTACCGCCTCAACCCGCTGAACCTGATCTGGATTATGCCAGCGGAGGGATTGAAAGCGGGTTCCAATCACTGGGCCCCCATCATTCCGCACGGCCATTGGAGGAATGATGAAGAAACTATTAGTTTGCCTTGCCGCCCTAACTGCGTTTGCTGCCCCTGCTGCAGCCAAAGAGACGCTGACAATTTATACCTATGAAAGTTTCACGGCGGAATGGGGGCCGGGGCCGAAGATCAAAGCTGCATTCGAAAAAACATGTGACTGCGATGTGAACTGGGTGGCGCTGGGTGATGGCGTGGCGCTGCTCAATCGGCTGAAGTTGGAAGGCAAGGACACCAAGGCCGATGTGGTTTTGGGGCTCGATACGAACATCACGGATGAAGCGCGCGCGCTTGGAATATTTGGCATGCACGGCGTTGATGTGATGCGCGCCAAGGTGCCTGGGGCTTGGACAGACCTGACGTTTTTGCCGTTTGATTATGGGCATTTTGCAGTGGTCTATGATTCTGAAAAAATGAAAACTCCGCCCAAAAGTTTGGAAGAATTGGTGAATGGCGATCCTTCGCAAAAAATAATTCTCGAAGATCCGCGCTCCTCGACACCCGGACTTGGTTTTCTGTTGTGGATGAAATCGGTTTATGGCGACAAAGCTGATGCGGCGTGGAAGAAATTGGCGCCTCGCATTTTGACCACGACACCCGGCTGGTCTGAGGCTTATGGTCTTTTTACCAAAGGCGAGGCGCCGATGGTGTTTAGCTATGTCACCTCTCCTGCCTATCATGTAGTCGCTGAAAATGTGACAAAATATAAAGCAGCAGAATTTGCGGAAGGCCATTATTTGCAGATTGAAGTGGCGGGGTTGATTGCGGCTTCACCTGAAAAGGCGCTGGCGCAGAAATTTTTAGATTTCATGCTGTCACCCAATTTTCAGAATGAAATTCCAACCAACAATTGGATGATGCCTGCGGGAGAGATTTCGGTTCCATTGCCCGCGGCATTCAATGACTTGGTCAAACCCTCTAAAACCTTTCTGTATACACCGGCAGAAGTGAATACTAACCGCCGTGCATGGATTGACGAATGGCTAAAGGCGATGAATGAGTAAGTCACTTACCAACCCACAATTCACCGCTTCGGCGTTTATTGTCTGCGCGATTGGGTTTGGGTTGGTACCGCTTTTTTGGTTCGTGATGGGCTTTGACGGGTTGCAAAGCTTGCGCTTTGATCAAGGAATTTTCAGTGTTTTGCTGTTCACACTAAAGCAGGCATTGTTTTCGACTTTGATTTCGATTGGGCTTGGAATGTTTGCCGCAAGGGCTTTGGTGCGGCGGGAATTTCTGGGTAAGCGCTTGCTGCTAAGCCTGTTTGCTGTGCCATTTGCGACACCTGCGATTGTTGCGGTTTTAGGTGTTTCAGCACTTTATGGCGCGCAAGGCTGGATTGGCGGTTGGTTTAATATTTATGGCCTTGCAGGCATTTTGCTGGTGCATGTTTTTTTCAATTTGCCACTGGCCACTAAAATTTTTTATGAAGCTTTGAGCGGTGTTGCGCCAGAAAGTTTCAGACTGGCGGCGCAGCTTTCATTTTCCAATTTTGAAGTGTTTTGGCATTTAGAATGGCCTGCTTTACGAGGAGTTTTGCACGGAACTGCAAGTTTGATATTTCTGTTATGTGCCGCAAGTTTTGTGGTGGTGCTTACGTTAGGTGGGCCGACGGCAACAACTTTAGAGGTGGCGATTTATCAGGCATTGCGTATGGATTTTGACGTGGGACGAGCCTTGGCGCTTTCGCTTTTGCAAATTGCTTTGTGTTTGATTTTAGTCACGTTCGCCGGGCGCTCAGTGCTGCAACATGCACAAGCCGCTCAAATCAAATACACGGTGCTGCGCTATGATGGCCGGTCATTTTTGGCGTGTATAACGGATGGCATCGCTATTATTGTTGCGGTGGCAATTGTTCTGCCGCCGTTGCTGATGATTGTAATCGCGGGCATGCCACATGTGGCTATAAGTGGAACCACATTAGCAGCGGCTGGATTTAGTTTGGTCATTGGAAGTTTGGCGGCGATGCTTGCGTTGTTGTTGGCTTGGCCTTTGGCGCAGATGCGGCATGTGGCGGCGCAGGGTTTGGCGCTTGCGGGGCTGATTGTGCCTCCCGCCGTTCTGGCCACTGGATGGTTTCTAGCGTTGAAGGGTTTTGATACCGGATTGTTGGTTACCTTGCTTGTCATTATAACGCTCAATGGTCTCATGGCATTGCCATTTGCTGTTGCCGTTTTACGCGCTCGATTTTCGCTGCTGGGTGTTTCGCATGACCGACTCTGTCAACAATTGGGATTGCAAGGCTGGGATAGATTTAGGCAGATTGATTTACCGTTCATGCAACCAGCCTTGCGGCAAGCCGGGCTTTTAGCATTCGTGATGTCTCTTGGTGATTTGACGGCTGTGACGCTTTTGGGATCGCAGGGACTAATCACGCTGCCCGCTCTCATTCACCAGCAGATGGGGAATTATCGAAGCAATGCGGCGGCGGGAACAGCACTCATATTGGCGCTTGCATGTTACGGCCTTGCTGTAGTGGCGCAGCGGGGTGAGAAAATCCGATGATTAGAATTGAAAATGCACTGTATGAGTTGCCAGATTTTTCGTTGCGAATAGACATTAATGCGAAAGCCGGGAAATTATATGCTGTGCTGGGGCCAAGTGGAGCTGGCAAATCTACTTTGCTGTCATTGATTGCAGGGTTTGAGCATTTGAAATCTGGCAAACTTTTTTTGGCTGACAAAGATATGAATGGGGTTGAACCCGCATTGCGTCCGGTCAGCATGGTGTTTCAGGATTTCAATTCATTTTCGCATTTAACAGTTTGGGACAATGTGGCACTTGGGCTTTCGCCAGCGTTGAAATTGAGTGTTGAACACATAAATGCTGTGCATGCGGCAGTTCAGAAAGTTGGACTGCAGGATTATGCCAAGCGACGGCCATCGGAACTGTCGGGCGGTGAACGGCAACGCATTGCCCTGGCGCGGGTATTGGTGCGCAAGAAGCCAATCCTGCTTTTGGATGAGCCCTTTGCAGCGCTTGATCCGGCTTTGCGCCAGGATATGTTAGATTTGGTTTTGGAATTGCAGCGCGAAAACAAGCTCACAGTTTTTTTAGTTACCCATCAGCCGCAAGATGCAAAGCTAGCTGATGGCGTTATTTTTGTGAGCGACGGCCAAGTTCGAAATGCGATAGCTGTGCGAGATTTTTTTGAGTCAACGGACGCTGGCGTTCTGCGTTACATTGGACGGCAACGCTAGATTACCAGCCGCCGCCGCCCCCGCCGCCACCGCCGCCGCCAGATGATCCGCCACCACTTGATCCTGAAGAAGAGCCAGGGGCTGTTGATGATGACGAGATGGTAGATGCTAGGCTTGAACCTAAATCTTTGGTCATGGCGCCCCAGTCATTGTTGTGCCGCCCGGTGCCGGAATACCAGACAGCACCAGCTGCACCTGCCGCTGCAGCTGCCGCAAGAACGCCTGCGAATTTTGCATTCCAAGCATTTTCACAATCCAGTGCCATAGCATATGGCAAGTAGCGCTCAAAAAGTTCTGGGGTTTTTTCTGGCGGAGTGAGCATGTCCAAGCGCTTTTCCTCAGCAGTGGTCATGTAAAGTCGGAAACCTTCAATGGCATCAAGAAGGCGGCGTCCAGCAATTGTGGGTGCCGGCAAGAGATAGACGAAAATCAAGTTGATCAGGCCCACCATCATGGTGGCCGCAGTGAACCACACCAAGGCCGAAGAAAAACCTTCGGAAGTCGAAATCGCTATGGGCAGAGCTGTTCCAGCGCCTGCAAATGGCACCATGAAAATTAGGCCTGCCAAGGATTTTATTTTCCCAAATATGCCCTCGCTTGATACAATGCCTTTAAGGCTGCTCCATCCGACGAGCAAGATAACACCCCACCACGCTGCCGCAAATAATCCAACAAATGTGCCGGCGAATCCAATGCCATCGGGTGCGAGAAAAGCTGAGATGGCAAGTCCAACGATAGACAAAAGCAAGCCGACAGTGGACCAGCGCAAATTTCTCATAAACATTGCGCCTTGATATTTATGGTTCAAATGCCTTTCGAGTTTGGTCTTAACGTCGCGAATTTCGGCATTGTTGCTCTGCACCAAAGATAATGGGCCGTGGGGTAAAAAATTGTGAACCATCTCATCGCTGGCACTTAAAGCTTGGCTAGTGTTCTCGAGCTTGGTGATGGTGTAGCTGCCACCATTGTTTTCAATCTGGAGGCGGCCTTTCACGGCCAAACCAACAAGGCTCGCGGCTAAAACAATATCATCAAAACCTTGCTTCCAAATATAGCGGACACCACCTGGGCCAAGGCTTTCAGGTGGCTTAAATAACGGAATGATTGTACCACTGGGCGGATCGCGGCCCACTTTGTTCCATGCCCAAAGGAAGAACCCTGCCACACCTAGAATGATTGCGACAAGTGCTGCATAGCCTGCATTATCACGCAGCATCCAGATTTGTTGTTGTCGTGCGGAAGGTGATGCCACGATACCCTTCTGCCAGGCGACTGCAACAGTGAAGCCCTCACCTGGGCCAAGCACACGGGTTGTTGATGCTTCGAACAAGCTGCCTGACTTATTGGTTATTTGCCCATCTTTGCCAGTCGAACCACTTGGGCCAGTGTAGATCGATGAGTTTGATATTTTTGCGCCGCTGGGCAGATGAATTGCAACCGATGCATTTTGAATTGAATAGCGCCAACCATTTCCGGTTACGTTCCAATAAAGTTCGTCAAAATCCTGGAAAAATCCGAGCTGGCGATCTGTGTGATATTTAATAACGTATTTGTGGATGCCGGACTCTAGCCATATATCTTTGTCACCAATTTTCACCCGTTTGCCGTTGGTAATTGACTCAATGACATAGTTCTCTGGGTTGCTATTTCTGGTCACGCTAGCAACCGTAAAGTCGACACGCATTTGAACACCGTTCTTGTCTGTGTAGCGTGTGGGAAAATCGCGGAAGATGCCGTGGCGAATTGTGGTGCCATCGGAAATTACAGTGATTGCCTCAGTAACATCAAGTGTGGCATCCGCTTTAACCGTAATATCACTTTTGAAACTTGCAATGGTTTCCTCAGCTTTACCTGCCAATGAAAACAGCAACAGACAAATGAGGCTTGCAAAAAACCTTTTCATGATCAGCGCGTTTTGAAATCGACTTTCGGAACTTCACGCGCAGCCACATCGCCAATATCAAAAAACTCAGATTTGCTGAAGTGAAAATAATTGGCAATCACATTGCTGGGGAATGATTCAATCAGCGTGTTAAAGTTGCGAACTGTGCCGTTATAATAGCGGCGTGACATTTGGATTTCATCTTCAATTCCGGAAAGCTTATCTTGTAAATCGCGAAAATTCGCATCGGCTTTTAATTCCGGATAGGCTTCAGCGATCGCGAAAATGCGGCCCAAAGCAGCACTCATGGCTTGGCCCACTTGGCTTTGTTCGCCAACCGTGCCGCCTGCAATGCTCTTGGCACGTAAGTCTGCAATATCTCTGAATAATTTATCTTCGTGAGCGGCATAGCCCTTCACAGTTTCGATCAAGTTTGGAATGAGATCGGAGCGGCGACGCAATTGCACATCAATGCCACTCCAACCTTCGCCCACCATATTTTTATTGCTGATGAGCGCATTATAAACATAGATGAAATAAAGAACCACTGCAGCAAGCAGTCCAAGCAATCCGTAAAACATATTGATCTCCAGCCTCAATTTTCGAGGCGTAGTATCAGGGTAATTGCGCTGCGATGCAAGCAAGTTGGGTGACTTATAAATTTCTATAATCTGGTCTATGCTCTCCTTAATTCAATATGTTACCACATTTCTGAAAGATGGAGACAGCTTATGACAAGTTTTCACGGCCCCGAAGGTCAAGAGGATATGCCGTATCTTCTAACACCGGGGCCACTCACCACTTCGCGCACAGTGAAGATGGCCTTGATGGCCGACTGGGGTTCGCGCGATGTTGAGTTTCGGCAGGTGGTGCGCGAAATTCGCGAGGAACTTTTAAAACTAGCGGGCTGTGACCATTCTTATGAATGCGTATTAATGCAAGGCTCTGGCACATTTGCAATCGAAGCGGCCCTGGGAAGTTTAACTCCAGCGAAGCGCAAGAAAACGTTAATTTTGGCCAACGGTGCTTATGGCGAACGCGCTGCACAGATATTGGAAAAGCTTGGCCGTAATCATGTGAAGATTAGCAAGTCTGACACAACACAATTGAGTGCCAAGCATATTACCAAGCCGTTGGAAGACGATCTCGCGATCAGCCATGTTTGGGTTGTTCATTGCGAGACGACATCGGGCATTGTGAATCCGCTTTCTGTACTTGCTAAAGAAGCCAAAGACCGTGATTGCGTTTTCATGGTTGATGCAATGTCGTCGTTCGGAGCACTCGATATCAATATGAAGCGCGATGATATTGATGTGATGGTGTCTTCATCCAATAAATGTATCGAAGGCGTTCCGGGATTTTCTTATGTTTTGGTAAAAAAGAGTTTGCTGGTCGCCAGCGAGGGAAATTCCCATTCAGTTGTGCTTGATCTTTTTGACCAATGGAAGGGCTTGGAAGGCAATGGTCAATTTCGCTTCACGCCACCTACACATGCGCTGGTCGCTTTTCGGCAAGCATTGCGAGAATTGGAAAGCGAGGGTGGGATTGCGGCGCGCGAGGTTCGCTACAAACGCAATGCTGAAGTTCTGGTAAAGGGCCTTGATGCGTTGGGTATTTCCCCCTTGCTGGACGATCATTCTTCGGGGCCGATCATCCAGACGTTTTTGAGCCCGCGCGATGCAAATTTTAAGTTTGATATTTTTTATGATGGGTTGCGGGCCAAGGGCTTTGCAATTTATCCAGGTAAGCTTACGAAGCGCGATAGCTTTCGCATTGGCACCATTGGCAGGCTTGATGAAGCTGTTATGGAGCGCGTGGTGAAGGCCATTGGCGAAGTATTGAAAGATATGAAAGTGCGCGACTGCGCGCCGCTTGAGGCTTAGATGAGGAATACAGTTCATGTGAATGGGCGCGAATATAAGTGGCCTAAAGCGCCGCTCGTGGTGATTTGCTGTGATGGTAGCGAGCCTGATTATATGGAATTGGCAATGGCGCAAGGGCTGATGCCGCAGCTAAAAGCGATCATTGCAAAAGGTGAAAACTTGCGAGGCAGCTGCGTCTTACCTAGTTTTACCAATCCAAATAATCTGTCGATTGTCACTGGTGCACTTCCCGAAGTGCATGGCATTTGTGGAAACTATTTGATTGATCCGGAAACGGGTCTTGAGACCATGATGAATGATCCGAAGTGGTTGCGGGCACCGACCATATTTTCAGCTTTTCAAGAGGCTGGAGCTTTTGTCTGTGTTGTAACTGCGAAAGATAAGTTACGCCTGCTGTTGAGCAAGGGATTAAAATATGACGGCAGTGCCGTGGCATTTTCATCGGAGAAGGCAGACCTTGCTACATTTGCGCAGAACGGCATTGCGGATGTCTGTGCTTTTGTTGGCAAGCCGCTGCCGGAAGTCTATTCAGCTGATCTTTCTGAATTTGTTTTTGCGGCTGGTGTGAAGTTATTGGCGCGCGACAAGCCGGATGTGATGTATCTCTCCACCACAGATTATGTGCAGCATAAGTACGCGCCGGGGTCTCAGGGGGCAAATTCATTTTACGCTATGATGGATCAGTATTTAGGACAGCTAGATGGGCTAGGGGCCACACTTGTGATGGTTGCTGATCACGGCATGAAGAATAAGCACCTCGCTGATGGCACGCCAGATGTGCTGTATTTGCAAGATGCTTTGGACCTGGCTTTCGGTGCCGGATCTTCGAAAGTCATTTTGCCCATTACTGATCCTTATGTGGTGCATCACGGAGCGCTGGGTTCATTTGCTACGGTTTACCTTAAAAGTGCGGCGGCTGAAATTGTAGCGCGTGCCATATCTAAAATGTCGGGCATTGATGCGGTTTATACAAAGGCAGATGGTTGTGCGAAGTTTGGATTGCCACCCGACCGTATGGGAGACTTAATCGTTCTTTCCGGCGGAGTTTCGGAAACAAAGGTTTTAGGCACGTCTGTCGCTAAGCATGATCTCTCAGGTTTAGATGCGCCATTGCGTTCCCATGGTGGTTTGAGCGAACAAGTGGTGCCGGTGATCAGCAATGTTAAGCTGCACAATCTTCCGAACCCGCTGCGGAACTTTGATGCGTTTCATGTGGGGTGCAACTGTGTCTAAAGTTATTCACGAGGCAATGCGGATTGGTGGCAAAAAGGTATTCACTGAAGAGGTTATCAATGTGCATTATCCGTATACGGATGAAATTATTGGAACTGTGCCAGTCGGCACTGCTGAACATGCGGCCAAAGCATTTGCCATTGCGGCGGCGTTCAAACCAAAACTGACGCGCTATCAGCGCCAGCAGATTCTATTCCGCACGGCGGAACTCATTCGCGCCAAGACGCCAGAACTTTCGCGCTTGCTTACGCTCGAGCTTGGCATTTCGATGAAAGATTCAGTTTATGAGTGTGGCCGAGCCTATGATGTGTTTTCGCTCGCCGGGCAGCTCGCAATAAATGATGACGGTCAAATTTTTTCGTGCGATCTCACGCCGCAAGGTAAATCACGCAAGATTTTTACCACGCGCGAACCTGTGGGAGTGATCTCGGCTATCACGCCATTCAATCATCCCCTTAATATGGTGTCGCATAAAATTGCCCCGGCAATTGCAACAAACAATTGCGTGGTGTGCAAGCCCACTGAGTTAACACCACTAACAGCAATTGCGCTGGCGGACATTCTCTATGAAGCGGGCCTGCCGCCAGAAATGTTCCAGATTGTTACTGGGCATCCTGCTGATATTGGCGATGAGATGATAACCAACAAAGACATCAACATCATCACTTTCACGGGTGGGGTGCGGGTTGGAAAAATTATTGCTGCCAAGGCGGGATATAAGCGCGTGGCGTTGGAACTTGGTGGCAATGATCCACTCATCATTCTTGATGATTTGAATGATGAAGAACTGGACAGAGCCGCTGAGCTGGCGGTGGCAGGGGCCACCAAGAATTCGGGGCAGCGTTGTACGGCGGTGAAGCGCATTCTCGTTCAGCCAAAGGTGGCTGAGGCATTTGTGGAGAAGGTTTTGGCCAAAGCAAAGAAGCTAAAATTTGGCGATCCGATGAACCCCGAGACGGATTTGGGCTGTGTGGTGAACGAGGCATCGGCGGCGTTGTTTGAACGGCGCGTCTTGATGGCGGCAGAACAGGGAGCAAAAATTTTGTATCACCCGGCCCGCCACGGTGCGGTGTTGCCGCCCATTGTGGTGGATCATGTCGATCCAAAATCTGAACTGGTTTATGAAGAAACTTTTGGTCCGGTAATCCCGATCATTCGCGTGCCTGCTGATGATACTGAAGTGATGCGCATTGCAAATTCCACGCCGTTTGGTTTGTCGTCTGGCGTGTGCACCAATAATATGAACCGCATCACGCAGTATATTGAGGGCTTGAATGTGGGCACTGTAAATATTTGGGAAGTGCCTGGCTACCGGATTGAAATGTCGCCTTTTGGTGGTATCAAGGATTCAGGCAATGGCATTAAAGAAGGTGTGAGCGAGGCCATGAAGTTTTACACCAATGTGAAAACATGGTCGCTGCCGTGGCCATCTTAACATGAACCCCGGTACTGCTGTAATTGTCAATCTACTGGGCGGTGTGGCCTTGCTGCTGTGGGGTGTGCGCATGGTTCGCACCGGAGTTATGCGTGCGTGGGGGGGAAAGCTGCGCTACTTTATTGAGCATCGCCTAGGCTCTCGACTTACGGCATTTGCGAGTGGGGTTGCAGCAACGCTTGTGGTGGGAAGTGGCACGGCAACAACGTTGATTGTGACGAATATTGCCGTAGCTGGCGCACTCAGCGTGACAGTTGGACTGGCGGTTTTGCTGGGGGCTGATGTGGGATCGGCGGCATTGTCTTCCGTGGTCGCATCGGGCACGTCACTGGCGTTGTGGACATCACCGCTGTTTTTGTTTTGCGGTTACGTGCTGTTCAATTGGAGCCGTGAATTCAAGCCTCATAATGTAGGTCGTATTCTCATCGGGCTGGGCTTGATGTTGCTGGCGATGCGCATGGTTTCGCAGGCTACTGCCCCGCTTAATCAAGCAACTTTGTTTCATGATGTGTTGGCCGCCGTGGGTGCGGAGCCGGTGCTCGCCTTTCTCATCGGGGCTTTGATGGCTTGGGGCTTTCACTCTACGTTGGCGGCGATATTGATCGTCGCGTCATTGCTCTCAAATGGCAGTCTAAATTTAGTTGCAGCTTTTGGATTTATTCTTGGCATTAATTGTGGTGGCGGATTGCCTGCTCTCACTGCGTCGCTCGGGCTTCCGGCGGTCGCGCGTCGATTGCCAGTTTCGATTTTTCTATGCCGTTCCGGGTTAGCGATCATTATATTGGCTTTTGTCAGTCCCATCGTCGCGCGGTTTTCACCACTCGTTGTTGAACCCTTGCACGTGGCGCTTGGACTGCATTTTGCATTCAATGTTTTGGCAGCTCTGATATTCTTACCTCTCACCGGGGTTGTACATTGGATTGTGAAACGCTTGATCGCGGATGATGCAGAAACAGAAGATTCCCTTGCCACGCCGCGATACCTCGAAACTAATGCACTTGCTTTACCTGCCTTGGCGCTGACCAATGCCACACTTGAAACGGTGCGCATGAGTGAAGTGCTGGACCGCATGTTCACTACAGCACTCAAGGCCATGCAAACGGGCAGCACCGAAACACTAAAACTGCTGCGGCCGCTTGATGAAAAACTGAATGCCTATCAAACCGCTGTACAACGCTATGTGAGCGATATCTCGCCAGAATATTTATCGCCAGAGCAAGGACGGCGGGCTTTGGAAATTACACTTTATGTGAGTAATCTCGAACATGCAGGCGATGTAATATTGCTCAATTTGGCCGACCGTATTAAAGCTAAAGTGAAAGAAGGTTTGGCTTTCAGTTTGGAAGAGCAAGCCTCACTTGATAATTTGTGTTTGATCATCCACGATAATATTCGCCTCGCCACCGCTGTGTTAAGTGCGCGCGATGTTGAAGGTGCAAAGACTCTCATCGCGCAGAAAGATGCATTTCGCGCCATGGAAAATTCGGTGATCAATGCGCATTTCAAGCGCGGAAAAATTGACAAAACGACAGCATTGCGGCGCAGTGCTTTGTTCATTGATATTATCCGCGACCTGCACCAGATCAATTCGCATATCGTTTCAGCTGGCTACCCGATTGTTGATGAGGCCGGTTTGCTGCGCAGTTCACGGCTGCGCAATGAGAAGAAACTATGACTCACTTAGCTTATACTGAAGCTATTGAAAGTCTTTCGCAGCGGCTCGCTGCGCGTGGCCACGGTGATGCGGCCTTCATGGCGGAAACGACCATTTGGTTAGAGGCTTGCGGTTATGCTGGTTTACATGACCTTCACCAGGCGCTGGCTGACCCGGTAAAAGAGTTTGTTTTGGCTCGGACGGCTTTGGGTATCGATCTCCGCAATATTTCATGCGCAATTATAGGTCAACAGGTGTTGGCGGATGCTGCTAAAAATGGGCGGGTGTATTTACGCAATGTACGGCATGGATTGTTTCTGCTGGCTGGCAGTGTGAAACTCAACATCGGCATTGGTTGCCCGATTGATACAACTTTTGCTTTGGGCGGGCAGCGTGGCAAAAATCCGTACACAGATAAACTCGAATTGGCGAGGCGTGACGGTGTTCATCTTGATGACGAACTTTGGCAAGCTTTAATGGAGACATAAATGGCAGGCCCCCTCAACGGACTTCGTGTTCTCGATCTCACTCGGGTTTTGGCTGGTCCTTGGGCCACGCAGACATTGGCGGATTTAGGTGCTGAGGTTATCAAGATTGAAAAGCCCGGTGAAGGCGATGATACGCGGGGCTGGGGTCCGCCGTTCTTAGAAGGTGGCGATGCAGCCTATTATGCCTCGACTAACCGCGGCAAACATTCAGTGTGCATTGATATCACCAAAGCAGAAGGGCAGAGTCTTATCAAAGCCTTGGCGGCCAAGTCTGATATTTTGATTGAGAATTTTAAAGTGGGTGGACTGGCCAAATATGGTTTGGACTATCAAAATCTGCACAAGGAATTTCCGCGCCTCATATATTGTTCCATAACGGGTTTTGGCCAAACTGGACCTTATGCAAATCGCGCTGGCTATGACTTTATGATCCAAGGCATGTCTGGTCTTATGTCGATAACGGGCGAGCCCGACGGACAGCCTCTGAAAGTGGGTGTGGCTTTTGCTGATGTGTTCACCGGCCTTTATAGTGTGATTGGGATTCTCGGAGCACTGCATCACCGCGAGAAAACTGGCCACGGGCAGTTCATTGATATGGCGCTGCTTGATTCACAAGTGGCCGTTCTGGCCAATCAAGGATTGAATTATCTTGTGGGGGGCAAGGTTCCGCAGCGCCTGGGCAATGCTCACCCCAATATCGTGCCCTACCAAACCTTTGAAACAGCTGACGGACACATCATCGTGGCCGTAGGCAATGATCGTCAGTTCATGGAATATTGTCGGATCATTGGAGTGACCGTGGATGACAAGTTTGCCACCAATCGTGGCCGTGTTGAAGGCCGTGCTGAACTCATACCCCTGCTCGTTCCCGCTATGAAGCTGCAAACGACGGCGCATTGGGTGGAGGTTTTTGAAGCTGCCTCTGTGCCTTGCGGCCCTATCAACACGATTGATCAAGTTTTTGCCGATCCACAGGTTTTGGCGCGAGGACTTCAAATCGGCCAGACGCGCGGCGATGGCGTGCAGGTGCCCGGCATTGCTAATCCAATCGTGTTTTCGAAAACTCCAATTGAGTATGAAAAAGCGGCACCGCAGTTGGGCGCGGACACTGACGCAGTTATGGATCGCCTGTTGCGATTGACGCCGGAACAGGTGATAAAATTGCGCGGTTCGGGTGTCCTTGGCTAATTGTCGTTTTTGCGCTACATGCCGCTTTCGAAACCGGGCATAGAGTTTTCATGGCAAATCTTGTTATCACTTATTGGCGCGATATTCCTTCGGCCGTTTCCGTTAAAATTGGCCGTAAGGAAGAAAAACGCATGCTGGACAATCGCTTCATGGAGGCGATTGATATGGCGGCTATGCGCTCTGGCGCCACCGAGTCAGACGCGTATTTGGCAGATTGGCGGCGCGGCGAAGCTGTTGCGGTTTCAGATGATATGATTGCCGAAGTTGAAAAAGCAAAAGCCGATCTCGAATCGCGCTACACTCAAGACAAAATCAAAGCACTCATCGCTGCAGGCGGGAAAGAATAACATGACACACACTTTGGTGGCTTCCGCCACACGCCAGCATATTATTGGTTTTGACCGTCCCTTCACGGTGATTGGAGAGCGCATCAATCCCACGGGCCGCAAGAAGCTGGCTGCTGAAATGCAGGCTGGCAATTTTGAAACGGTGATTGCGGATGTTCTGGCGCAAATTGCTGCTGGTGCGCATATTCTGGATGTGAATGCTGGTGTTACCGCTGTTAACCCCAATGAAACCGAGCCGCCGCTGATGCGCCAGACATTGGAGATCATTCAATCAATGACGGATATTCCACTGTGCATTGATAGCTCGGTCACTTCCGCCTTGAAAGCAGGTCTCGAAACTGCGCGTGGCCGGCCTTTGGTAAATTCGGTTACTGGCGAAGAAGAAAAGCTTGAAGCCATTTTGCCGTTGATTGCAAAATATAATGTTCCCGTTGTTGCTATTTCAAATGATGAAACTGGCATTAGCGAAGACCCGGATGTGCGCTTTGAAGTGGCTCGCAAAATTGTGAACCGTGCTGCTGATTTTGGCATTAAGCCATGGGACATTGTGGTGGACCCCTTGGTGATGCCGATTGGTGCCATGGGCACGGCTGGCCAGCAAGTGTTTAGGTTGGTGCGCCGTTTGCGTGAAGAATTAAAAGTGAACACGACTTGCGGAGCGTCAAACATTTCATTCGGCATGCCGAACCGCCGCGCGCTGACTGGTTACTTCCTTGCCATGGCAGCAAGCCACGGCATGACATCAGCCATCATGAACCCACTGCACCCCGAAGACATGCATGCTATTTTTGGCGCCAATGTTTTGAACGGCACGGATATGAATTGCAAATTCTGGACCAACAAATTCCGCGAAATGACCGCAGGGCCATCAAAGGCGGCACAAGCTGCGGGTGAAATTTCATCGAACGAAGAAATCGACGCGCGGCGTAAAGCGCGTGAGGAAAGGCGCAGACGTTAAGCGCCCTTCGAGGCACCAACTTCGTTGGTGCACCTCAGGGTGAGGATGTGTAAACCCTCATGCTGAGGTGCGAGCTATGCCGCAAAACCCTCTCGGGTTTTCGGCTAAGCGAGCCTCGATGCAACAGTAAGAGGCACCATGTCAGAATCCAATCCGCTCATTGTCTTTACTCCCTCCGGCAAGCGCGGGCGCTTTGCTTTAGGCACTCCCGTGTTGCAGGCCGCGCGCTCGCTTGGGGTGGATATCGATTCGGTGTGCGGGGGCCGTGCCATTTGCGGGCGCTGCCAGATTACTGTGGGTGAAGGTGAATTTGCCAAGCATGGCATAAGTTCGGCTGCCGATCATGTTTCCGCTTTCAGCCAAGTTGAAGAACGTTATGACCGTTTGCGCGGACTTGCCTCTGGGCGTCGCCTTTCCTGCCAAACTAAGATCGAAGGCGATCTGGTTATTGATGTGCCGCCAGAATCTCAAGTGCATAAGCAAGTGGTGCGCAAGGAAGCTGATACTCGCGCCATTGAACTCGACCCCGCCACCAGGCTTTATTTCATCGAAGTTGACGAGCCGGATATGCACAAGCCCTCCTCCGATTTGGAGCGGGTTTTTACTGCGTTGAAAGAGCAATGGGGTGTTGAGAATATCACCACCGAACTTCCCATCATTGCAGCGTTGCAAGCAGTGTTAAGAAAAGGCGAATGGAAAATCACCTGCGCTGTTTATTCACGCGCACCAGGTGGCGGCAATCGCTTGGTGGCGATCTGGCCGGGCTTTCATGATCAAGCATTCGGCATTGCTATTGATGTAGGCTCCACCACCATCGCCGCCCATCTTACAAATCTTTCCACTGGCGAAGTGGTGGCATCCGCTGGGTTGATGAACCCGCAAATTCGCTTCGGCGAAGATTTAATGAGCCGCGTATCCTATGTGATGATGAATCCAGGTGGTGATGTGGAAATGACCACGGCCATTCGCGTGGCACTTCAGCAATTGGCAGAAGACGTGGGCCGCCAAGCTGGTGTTGACCTCAATGACATGATGGAAGTGGTTTTAGTGGGCAACCCGGTCATGCAC
>JANOUE010000042.1:0-19157 GCA_031416755.1 Hyphomicrobiales bacterium | reverse complement strand
TCAACCTGCTGACAACATGCTGGCAGCAGTGTGACAGTAGTTCATGGACAAGGTCAAGGCAGGTTTGGTCTAAAACCTTTTTGCTTGCACAGATTATTCAACTGCGTAAGAACTTGAAGAAAGTGAGAGCCTAATTACATGTCCCAATCCATAATTATCGATACTGACCCTGGCCAAGATGATGCCGTTGCAATTCTTTTGGCTTTGGCGTCACCGGAGCTTGAAGTTCTTGGCATCACCGCAGTTGCAGGCAATGTGCCGCTGGCGCTGACTGAGTTGAATGCACGCAAAATTTGCGAACTTGCCGGACGGCCAGATATTAAGGTTTTTGCTGGGGCCATTCGCCCGATGTGCCGCGACTTGGTTACGGCTGAGCAAGTGCATGGAAAAACCGGGTTGGATGGACCGGTATTGCCCGCCCCCAAGATGCCACTGCAAAAGCAGCACGCAGTGGATTATATCATTGAAACTTTAATGGCGCGCGAGTCGGGCACGGTAACGCTGTGCACTTTGGGGCCACTCACCAATGTGGCTTTGGCATTGTTGAAGGAACCGCGCATTGGCCCGCGCATCAAGCGCATTGTCGCGATGGGCGGTGGATTTTTTGAAGGGGGCAATGTGACCCCTACTGCCGAGTTTAATATTTATGTTGATCCGCATGCGGCACGTTTGGTTTTTGAAACTGGTATTCCACTTACATTGATCCCACTGGATTGCACCCATCAAGCGCTGACCACAAAGGCCCGCACAGAAAAATTTAGATCGATGGGAAATATGACTGGGCCCGCTACGGCGCAATTGTTGGAATTTTTCGAACGATTTGATGAAGAAAAATATGGCACGGATGGCGGACCACTGCATGATCCATGTGTTATCGCGTGGTTATTGCGACCTGAGCTTTTCACGTCGCGAGTTGTAAATGTGGCGGTGGAATGCGAAAGCGAACTCACCATGGGCATGACGGTTGTTGATTGGTGGAAGGTTTCGAGCCGCAAGCCAAATGCAACTGTGTGCCGGGGCATTAATGCGGATGGATTTTTTGAACTTCTGACAGAACGGCTGGCGCAGCTACCTTAAGCCGCCAGCACTGCAACAGGCGCAAGGATTGCCAGCATCAGCCCCACGGCTAAACACAGCATCACAATCCGTCCACGTTTTCTATCGTTTTCACTCATAAGCATTCTTGTGGCCCGATTCTGGGTGCTCAGAAAATGATTCTTTTCAAACACTTGTGTCGTCGCAGTCATGGTTAATAACCTCTTAACAAGGTCCATGCCTTGTCGCCGTTTTTTTAGTAATATTTGAATATGCTGGCGGATGTTCGACGAAAAATGGACCGAAATATGAACTTGCACGATATTTAGCAAAGTGCGGCTGAGGCCAGGCTGAATGGGTCGTTCAGATTCGATTCATGTTGACGTGGCAGTTAGCTGCGCTTCTTCGCCGTCACTTCAATTTCAATTTTCATGCGCGGGTCAGCAAGGCCTGCCACGAACATGGTGGCGGCGGGGCGCACGTCGCCCAAGTATTTTTTGAATACGGGCCAGCAAGGTTCAAAATCTGATGCGTCAGGGAATAAATAATGCACGCGCATAATATCTGCCAAGCTGAATCCTGCTTGCTCCAGTGCGGCCTTGATGTTGCTGAAGGTTTGATCTGCCTGCTCTGCTACGTCATCGGAGATAGCCATTGTCGCATAGTCAAAACCGGTGGTGCCAGAGACGAACATCCAATCTCCATCCACGATGCCACGTGAATAGCCAATTTCTGATTCAAATTTAGAGCCGGATGAAATCAGCTTTCTCACTTTGATTTTCCCATGAGCAGATTTTCTGCGCCTAATATGGCCACTTGATGATGCGGGGTTGCCAATTTTATGCCGCCTTTTTGCAATGCATCCCACACCAGAAAATGCACATCTGATGTGAAATTATTGGGGCCATCATCAATGCCGCTGACCCAGAATTTAACGGCAAAATGCACTCCGAAATCACCGAATTTTTTTATCTCGCAAGATACAGGTTCTGGCTTTTGTAAAACTGTTTTGTAAGAACTCACAGCTTCCTCAATCAGTTTTGGCACTTTGTGCAAATCAGTTTCATATGTCACCACGAATGGCACTTCATAGCGCTGGCGCGGATCGGAATGGGTCCAATTCACAAAGCGCGTGGTGATGAAGCGCTCGTTGGGCACCATAATATCTTTGCCATCGAATGTGGAAAGTGTCGAAGACCTCATGTTAATGTCGCGCAAAATGCCGGCGCGACCATCTTCAAGCTCAATATAGTCTCCCACTTTCAACGAGCGTTCGAGCAAGATGATAATTCCTGAGATAAAGTTCGAAGCAATTTGCTGCAAGCCAAACCCAATGCCAACACCAAGCGCTCCGCCCAGAACGGCAAGTGTTGTGAGGTCAAGGCCCAATACATTCATCAGCAACAAGCCAACAACTGCAAACACGCCAAGCTCCAAAGCCTTGGCGGCCAATTCGCGGGTTTGAATGTCTACGCCTTGTTGATCTCTAATAACCTTCTGCCCAGCATTAGACGACATGCGGCCGACCACGAAAAATATCGAACCAAACATGGCGGCTTTGATAATCGCCAGTGCCGAAATGCGGATATTACCAGCTTGCAAGGCTGTGCTGTCTAGCCAGCCAATCAGCTGCGGCATGTAGCCGAACATATAAATTGCAGCGACCGGAAGTCCGATCCAGCGGGCACCCGCATTGGCTAAAGGGTTTTGAACGAAGCGTTTGATCACCGAATGCAGAAGTGAAATCGTGGCTGCCGTTCCAGCAAGGCGCACCAACCACGATGAACCAACAGCAGCATCACAGCCCGCAGCGGCCAGCATCAAAACAACAACAATCAAAGCAGGCCGCAACAAATCACGGCATGAATAAAGCAGTTTGCGGTAACGCAGAAATCTGCCTTCAACAGGTTCTGTGTTGAATAGAAAAACTTTGGCAAGAATTTGCTGTGTGGCAATGCGGGCAATCATAATCGCCACTGCGATGGCAATTATCTGCGCGTAAAATTGCGGTGACGAAAGCCAGCCAACCAGAATATCAAGATAGTGTTGGGCTTGAAGTTTGAGGGTGTCGAGGTTTGGCATTCTTTTGTCTTTCGCCCTTGTGGAGAGGGAACTCTAAATGGAATCCCCCCACTGCAATTTCTTTGCATGTTTGTATGCCGCCTTGTCCCGAGACGCAATCATTGAAGCGGATAGCCCGGAAGGGTTACATAGCTTCAACGTAGTGCCGATCTTAGTGGTAACTGGTGGGGCCACTATGCGCGCATTTGAAAGCTGAAATTTTTCGCGAGAAACGGCAACCCAACTGAAGGGTTCATCTTCGAATGGTACAGTTGCCGCCTTGGCATGCATATGTTCTCGGCTGCGTGCCAAACGTTGCGTGAAATGGCACCAGTCTTTGCCACTCATTGGGCAGACATTATTGTGTGTGCAAGGGCCCACAATATGAGCGCCTGCAGCCAGCAGAGCAGCCCTGGCATTGCGAATGCGGACAGCACCGCGCGGCGTGCCGGGTTCGATGATCACCAGCATACTTTCGGTTTGCGCCCAGATTTTTAATGCTGCTTTTCCAGCCGCACGTTCTTCCAATTCGGCAAACACATAAGCGGCGACCACCAAATCAGCCTTGGCTGTGGCTTCGTCCAACTTGGTCTTGATGATTTTCGCCGCCGCCAGTGCTGGAATTTCACTGGCCGCCGCCAGTTCTGTGGCCAGCGTCACAAAGCGCGCATCGGTTTCAATCATGGTAATGCTTGTGATATCGGGCCAGCGATCAAGGGCAGCCCAACTCGCCGTGCCCGGCCCGGCTCCCACGTCTAACATCGAGTGCGGCGCGAGGCCTTGTGCAATTTTGGAGACTTCATACAGCACCCGCGCAATTGCAGCATAAGTCGCAGGCATGCGCGCCGTGAGGTAGGCTGCCACATCAATATGCGCCGAGCTGCGACCATGGCGATAGGTTTCGGTTAGCTTGCCCGCCTTTTCACGCAAAGTACCTGTCTCGCGGGCCGCAATCCAATCGGATACTGCACGATCTAGTGACCCCGGGCGTTCAGAAAATGACAAAGTTTTTATCCAAGAAACCGTTGCTCCCAAGCTTGCCTAACGACTAAGGTGTGAAATTTAACCCTAAACGACTCGCAACCGAAAGACAGCCCTGATGTTCAAATCATTTTTTCCAAATCCCAAGCCGTTTTTCTTGTCTGTCGCAGCGTGGTCGTTGTTTGGGATTTTACTTTGGAATCTTTCTGCAAAAAATTGGGGGGCCGCAATTGGATTGCCTGATGCCGCGGCAGGAACGCCGGCCATCATTGGTGCTAATTCATTGGTCACAGCGCCCCATATTTGGTTTGATCTCTTCTTTGTGATTATGGTGGCAATCTTTGCCCTGTTCTGGCGGTCCTATGCACCACATAAATGGTTCAATTGGTCAGTCTTGGGTTCAGCGCTCATTGTGTTCGTTACTTATTTTCAAGTGCAAATTAGTGTGGCCATCAATGATTGGTACGGTCCCTATTTCGATATGATTCAAAAAGCCCTTGACCCTGCAACGAAGGGCACAATTACTGCTGGCCAACTGTATGGCGGCATGGGCCAGCTAATTGGAATATTGGCGGTGTGGATCACTGTTGCCATTCTGCTTAGCTTTTTCACGAGCCATTATACTTTCCGTTGGCGAACTGCGATGAACGACTACTATGTTGAGCATTGGTCAAAATTACGCAAAGTTGAAGGTGCATCACAACGTGTGCAGGAAGACAGCATGCGCTTTGCCCGGCTTGTTGAAGATTTGGGCGCGTCATTTGTGAGTTCAGTCATGACGCTCATTGCGTTTTTACCCGTGCTTTCCGTGCTTTCTAAATCGGTGCAGTCCATTCCAATTCTTGGTGCAATTCCAAATTCGCTCGTGATTGTTTCAATTGTTTGGTCGCTGTTTGGCACCGGCCTATTAGCATTGATTGGCGTCAGACTACCAGGTTTGGAATTTAAGAATCAGCGTGTTGAAGCTGCTTATCGCAAAGAATTGGTTTACGGCGAAGATGCAGAAAATCGCGCGCAGCCACTTACGTTGATTGGCCTCTTTAAGAATGTGCGGAAAAATTATTTCACGCTTTATTCCAACTATCTCTATTTCAATTTGGGTCGCTATTTGTATTTGCAAGCTGATGCAGTGGTTTCCTTGTTGGTTTTGGTGCCCACCATTGCTGCAGGTGCCATTACGTTCGGCATATTCCAGCAAGTTCGAAATGCGATGAGTGAAGTTAAAGGTGCCATGCAATATCTGGTGCAATCCTGGCCAAGTATTATTGATTTGCTCTCAATCTACAAACGCCTGCGCATTTTCGAAGCCGCGATAGAAGGCACCGCAGACATTGCAGCGGATGAAGCTTTTGGTGCAGTGGGTGAGGTGAAGTAATTTAAAAGCGTTTTCTAGAAAATGCGCGACCTGACGCTGATTTGAGATATTTTTCAAACGCAAAGGCCGCTCTTTCTTCGCTAAAAGCCAGGTAAGTCTTTAGTCTCCAAGGCCTGTACTTAGAGGTGTGAGTAACGCCTTCGTTGCAAACGCAACTCCGTCGAGGCAGCCTACGCCCTTTGGGCATTCAAAAATTTGTGTGTTTGGCTAGCCGAGCCTAAGCCCAAAGGGCGTAGGCTGGTGCGGGATGACAGACTCGAACTGCCGACATCTTCGGTGTAAACGAAGCGCTCTACCAACTGAGCTAATCCCGCGCTGAGGGGTGAATAGCGAGAGTTTTTGCAGATTGCAAGCGTGGGATATTTATTTTTTTGGGTGGGCATTAACCCCATAATTTGATTTGCCAATTGCTACGTCCGGCAGCCCTTCGAGGCCCGCTTTGCGGGCACCTCAGGGTGAGGAATATTGAGTTACCTCATCCTGAGGTGCGAGCAATACGCGAGCCTCGAAGGATAGCCTGACAGCTCTCAAACCTTCCGCATCCACACGCGGTTATCGTGGTAGCTGCCACCGCCTGCGGGAGCGGGCTGATCTGATCCTGTAAGAGTGTTGATGCCGCAGCCATCTTCGAAGGCATCATTGGGCCACAGGGATTCGGAGATCAGCACGCCGCGGCGTTGCCCGCCATGGGCTTTGGCGTGGAGTGTCACCTCGCCTCTTGCGCTGCCGAGCCTCACTTTATCACCGTCATTTAATCCGTGTGCGGACAAATCTTCTGGGTGAACGAACACAGTTGGCCTGCCCTCGCGTTTGCGGCTGCTTGGCGTTTCGTTGAATGTGGAGTTGAGGAAAGTGCGCGCTGGGCTGGTGGCTAAGCGGAATGGGTATTCTGCGTTGGCGGTTTCAATTGCAGTATAATAATCGGGAAATTCTGGCAGGTCTTCATAGGGGCCGAGTTGTCCGTTCGGTGAAAGCCATGCCGCGCGTTTCCAATCCGGCTTGAAATGGAATTTGCCATCAGAGTGGCCGAAACCTTTTAAGTAATGGGCGGTTGCAAAATCAGCTGCGGTATCCACCCAATTTTCTTCGTCGAGAACGTCAAGGCCGGGGCGGCGCGACTTTATCAATGTCTCAGCAATAATTTCACGCGGTGTCATGTCAAATCCACGATGTTCGGCACCGACACGTTTGGCGATCTCGGTGATTACAAAATGATTGGTTTTGCATTCGCCTGGTTCATTCACCAGTTTGCGGCCAAATAATATATGGCTGTGGCCGCCGCCTTGATAAATATCATCATGTTCCAAAAACATGGTGGCTGGCAAAAGCACGTCGGCATATTTCGCAGTTTCTGTCATAAACTGCTCATGCACGCAGACGAACAAATCTTCGCGTGCAAAGCCCTGCTTCACTTTATTTTGGTCTGGCGCAATGGACAGCGGATTGGTGTTTTGAATGAGCATTGCTTTGACCGGTGGCCCGCCTTGCAAATCATGAGGGTTGCTTAGCAATGCCTCCCCGACGCGGGCTTGATCGATTACGCGGAACTTGCCTTTGGCTGCATCCTTGCCTTCAATCAGGGTTTTGTTCCATTTGTAATTGCCGCTGTTTGAATGCAGTGCACCTCCACCTTCATATAGCCAAGCCCCGGTAATGGCGGGGATGCTGGTGACGGCGTGCATGTTCACCGCGCCATTGCGCGAGCGGGCAAAGCCATAACCAATGCGGAAATAAGTGCGCGGCGTTTCACCGATGAGTTTAGCGAAGGCTTCAATTTCTGAGACTGGGCAGGCGCAAATCTCTGCTGCCCAAGCCGGGGTTTTAGCCTTAAGGTGGGCTTCCAGTTCGCGCGGATGATCCGTGTACTGATGAAGATAATCCCAGTTTGCGTGGCCATCACGAAACAGAATGTGCATGATGGCGCAGGCCAATGCACCATCAGTGCCGGGCTTAATCAGCAATTTAATGTCGGCAGCTTTCATGGTGCCGGTTTCATAAATATCTACGCAGGCCATTTTCGCACCACGGGTTTTGCGAGCGATGCCAATATGCGTCATCACATTTACTTGGGTGTTCACAGGGTTTCCGCCCCATACCACGATGAGATCAGACTTCTGCATCTCGCGTGGGTCTACGCCTGCAATGCGGCCCGTGCCAGCAAAATAGCCTGCCCACGACAAAGCAATGCACACGGTGCCATACATGCCAGAATAAGATTTCACGTGGCGCAAGCGCTCAATGCCATCGCGCATCACTAAGCCCATGGTACCTGCGTAGTAATAGGGCCATACGGATTCGGAGCCATATTCTGCTTCAGCCTTGTTGAAGGCTGCCGCAGTCAAATCCAATGCTTCATCCCAGCTGATGCGCTCGAATTGTCCGGCACCTTTGGGTCCAACGCGCTTCATCGGGTGCAGCAATCGATCAGGGTGGTGAATGCGTTCTGCATAGCGCGCCACCTTCTCGCAGATCACCCCCAAGGTATAAGAATTTTCCTTGGCCCCGCGCACGCGGCCAATGGTGTTCTCGTCCAGCAGTTCCACCTCCAATGCGCAAGCCGAGGGGCAATCATGCGGGCAAACGGAAATTCCGGTTTTAATGTTGGGGCTGTGAATGTTCATGGACGCGCCTTATATCCTAATTTATAGAGCACGTCATGCTTCCCATTTCTTCATTGCAAAACCCCACTATCAAACTCATCCGCTCGCTTGAGCAAAAGAAGGAGCGGCGCGAGGCGGGCCTGTTTGTGGCCGAAGGTTTTGCCATGCTGGAGCGCGCCGAAGCCTGTGGGTGGGTTCCTGAAACGGTGCTTGCCACTAAGCATGTGGATGTGTTTGACGAGGTGAAGCCCACCATTGTCACCGATAAAATCATGGCTGAACTTTCTGGCCAGAATAATCCGCATGATGTTCTGGCGGTTTTCAAGCAGCGTTATCAAGCGCACCCATCCAAGGATGGCCTATGGTTAGCTCTTGAAGAGTTGCGTGACCCCGGCAATATGGGCACCATCATTCGCACCGCAGAAGCGGTTGATGTGAAAGGTGTTATTTTAGTAGGAGATTGCTGCGACCCCTATTCGCCAGAAGCCGTTCGCGCCAGCACAGGCTCTATTTTCGGTGTCACTTTGGTGCGGATGAATTTGCCGGCCATGTTGGATTTCGTCAAAGCTTGGCCCGGCGACGTGGTGGGCACGAGCGGCACAGCAAGAAGCGATTTTCGCCGCGAATATCTGCATCCGGTATTGCTCGCCATGGGCAGTGAATCGCGCGGGCTTAGCGCAGAGCTATCAAGGTCTTGCACGCAACTGGTGAAAATTCCGATGAAGGACGGCGTGGAGAGCTTGAACGTGGCCACGGCGAGTGGGTTGATGTTGTATCAATTCATGGCAAAATAAATAGTTTTGCCAATTGCGCATTTTCCGCTGAGATATTTACTGGGCAAAATTATTGGCCACACTGCTGAAATTAACCCACAGCAGATTGTGCTGGCATCTAGCTTGGGAAACATGATCTCCGCTATTGATTATCGGTTTTACGACCCATTGGACGTTCTTAATTGAAATTGGCATTTGCCTGCTGGCTACACCGGTTTATTTACGCGAGAGAATTCGGTTCAAACAGCATTAAAGCAGAAGCTTTAAAGTGCATGCTTGATTTCATGCCGTGCTATTGCTCCGCGCAACTCATCAATCTGATCGAGCAAATCCAACACCACGGCCAAGCTTTCGGTATTCAACTCTAAATCTACTTCTAGCCGCCTTGCTTTGCGCAGTCTCGTCATGGTCAGTACGGTGTAGTGGGTGGTTTCGGCGATGGCGCCATGGGCGTGAAGGGTTTCAATCCAAGCGATATCGACATTGAGAGCCCGCGCTAAATCTTCAACTGTTAACTGGATTGTTTCATCCATCAGTTCAAATTCATCGGCCATTGGTTAGCCCTCCATCTTGGCGCGCGGGTTGAAAGCTAGGTCGCGCGCCATGGTTTGGTAGATCTCTTTGGCTTTCGGCGAGTCACCTCGTGGCAAGACGACAACTAGTCGGACATGCAAATCACCGGGCACGGTTGCTGGAATGCCTTTGCCTTTGGCACGCAGCTCGCGCCCATGGACGGAATTTGGCGGCACTTTTAACATTATGCTTCCGCTGGGTGTCGGCGTTTTCACATCGGCACCTAATGCAGCTTCCCACGGCGTGATGGGCAAATCGATGAACAGGTCTTTGCCCTCGGCGCGGTACAGTGGATCAGAAGCAAATTCCACTTCCAGATAAAGATCACCCGCAGGCTGGCCACTGCCCTGCCCTTTCAAACGGATGACTTGGCCTGCAATGAGGCCCTTGGGGATTCTCACATTCAGAGTTTTCTTGCCCAAATTGATCTGCCGCAGAGCGCCGTTAAAACTATCGCGCAGGCTGACCGCGATGCGGGCATGGGAATCTTGCGTTTGGCGCTGGCGGGCCTCTTCCTGTTTTGCCCGAGCTGCGAAAAGCTCCTCAAAGAAATCACTGAAGTCGGCATCCCTTGTGTTGTGCTGCTGCGCCCTAAAATCATGTTGTTGGTTCCAATTGGGTGGCGGCCGGAACTGCTGGCCTTGTTGTGGGCCAGTGCCCAATTCATCATAGGCTTTGCGCTTGTCATCATCGCTCAGCACTTCATTGGCTTCGTTGATCTCCTTGAAGCGCAGTTCGGCTGCGCTATCCTTATTCAAATCCGGATGGAACTTTCGCGCCAGCTGGCGATAGGCCTTCTTGATTTCATCGGCAGTGGCTTTCCGGTCCAATCCCAGAATTTTGTAATAATCTTTAAAATCCATATATTGCGATCACCATTTTCCTCAGTATCGGCGCAACTATGAGAATTGCAAGTGCTGGTCAATCTGGCTCACCACATGCTCCGCTTTTGAGCCTTGCCAGTGCTCGCGAACACGGCGAAAATCATGCCATAATATAGGACCTTAATATGAAAACACATGCGCGGGTGGTTGTTGTCGGTGGTGGCGTTATGGGCGTGGGGCTTTTATATCACCTCGCCCTTGAGGGTTGGACAGACATTGTGCTCATCGAAAAAGGCGAGCTTACTTCTGGTTCCACGTGGCATGCTGCTGGGCAGTGCCCGCATTTTAATTCATCATTGAATATGACCAAAGTGCATAATTATGGCACGCAGCTTTATCCGCAATTGGAAAAGCTCACGGGGCAAGCTGTGAGTTGGCATGGCTGTGGCGGGCTTCGGCTGGCCAGCACCACTGAAGAAGTGAACTGGCTGAAATATGTTTATGGCATTTCGCGGCTTGCTGGTTACGAAGCCGAGATCATCGGGCCATCGGAGATTAAACAATATCATCCTTACTTGGAAACCTTCGGCATCAAGGCCGCGTTTCGCACCGTGAATGATGGCCATGTGGCGCCAGCTGATATTACCAATGCGATGGCTGCCGGTGCTCGCCAATTGGGGGCCGAGATTTATCGACGCACGCGTGTGACGGATATCAAGCTTCAGCCCAATGGCGAATGGCGGGTGTTCACGGATGCTGGCAACATTGATTGCCAGCATGTGGTGAATGCTGCTGGTTCTTATTGCGATGTGGTGGCGGGATGGACGGGGCACCTCGCTCCCATTTCCAACATGCTGCATCAATATGTAATCACGGAGCCGCTGCAAGAACTTATCGATTTGCAGTTGGAGTTGCCGGTCGTGCGCGATCCCTACTCCCATGCTTATTTGCGCGAGGAAACCAATGGCGTTTTAGTTGGACCTTATGAAACGGCAACTGCCCATGTGTGTTGGGATGGCAAGCCCCCACGATGGGATTATGAGAGCGAGCTTGAAGTCAACGAACTTGACCGCATCATGCCGTGGTTGGAAAAAGCCACCGAGCGTTTGCCACTGTTTGGACAATCCGGTGTGAAGTCGATTGTCTCTGGCGCCATCACCCACACGCCGGACGGGGTTTATCTTTCTGGCCCGGCCCATGGTGCGCCTGGTTATTGGATGCATTGCGGTGCTTCGATTGGCATTTGCCAAGGTGGCGGTGCCGGTAAATATCTGGCGCAGTGGATGGTGCATGGCCAAGCCGAAATTAACATGCGCGAATTTGATCCCAGACGGTTTGGCAAATGGGCAACCAAAGATTACACTACCGAAGTTTCCATCGCTGATTATCATCATATGTATTATTGCTATAAGCCCGGCGAGCAACATGAAGTTGGGCGCGGGCTTCGCAAGTCAGCACTCTATGACACTTTGAAAAATGAAGGCGCGCAGTTTGCGCAAATTTTCGGTTGGGAGCGCCCGCGCTGGTATGACAAAACGGGTATGGGTGAAGACTTCTCCTTCCGCCGTTCCAACCAATGGAATGCGGTGCGCGAAGAAGCACTGGCAGTGCGGACGCGGGTTGGGCTGATGGATCTATCCACCTTCGCAAAATTTGACGTGAAAGGACCAGACGCATATTCATTCTTGGAACGCATTTGTGCAAACAAAATTCCGACCAAGGATGGCGGAATTATTCTGGGCCATTTGCTGAATGAAAATGGTTTCATTGAATCTGAGATTACGGTGACACGAATTGCCGCCGATCATTTCTATGTGCTCTCAGCAGCAGTTGCGCAGCTTCATGATTTTGATCAATTGAACTGGCGCAAGAAAGTTTCCGAAAATTGCTTCATCACTGATATTACCGATGACTACGGCGTTTTGGTTTTGGCCGGGCCTCGCGCTCGCGATACACTTGCTCCGTGTACGGATGACGATTTATCATTCCGCTGGCTAACTGGCCGTGTCGCAGATGTTGCTGGCATTGCGGGCGTGCGGCTGTTGCGCGTCAACTATGTGGGCGAGCTGGGTTGGGAACTTCATGTTCCTATGGGCGGGCTCAAACAAGTTTACGATGCTGTGAAGAAAGCTGGTGCAGCGCACGGCATTGCGTTATTCGGCACTTATGCGATGAATTCTTTACGCATGGAAAAATCTTATCGTGGATGGGGTTCGGAACTTACAACTGAAATTGATATGTATGAAGCCTCCATGGGTCGCTTCATTCATTTGGAGAAAGTTGATTTCATCGGCAAAGCTGCAACCCTTTCGCTGAAGCAACGAGGCCCGCGAATGACGCTGGTTACACTGTCAGTTGAAAATACCGATTGCGATTGCGTGGGCAATGAACCGATTTATCATAAGGGCAGGCGCGTTGGCCTCACAACCAGCGGCGCATTCGGCCATGCCACAAACCTGTCACTGGCCTTTGCTTATGTAGAGCCGCAGCTGATTGCGGAAGGCACGGAGTTTGAAGTTATGATGTTTGGCGAAATGCGCAAAGCTCAAATTATTCCGGAATCAGTTTACGATCCATCGAACTCCAGCTTGAAGGCATGATGAAGAACAAAACGCTGTTCGGCATTGCGCTCATGGTTAGCGCCATGCTGATTTTTCCGTTTCTGGATGTTTGCGCCAAGTTTTTGGGCCAGTGGGGCATTCCGGTTATTGAGATTGTTTGGGCGCGGATGTTTTTTGGATTGCTGCTTTCGGCACCCATTCTCGTTGCTCGCGAAGGATTAGACAGTTTGAAGCCGCGCGATGGTCGCGTGAATGCTCTGCGCGGATTTTTTCTTGTCATTTCTACAATGATGTTTTTCGGCGCTTTGCGCTATCAGGGCGTGGCAGAAACCTTAGCTATTTATTTTGTGCAGCCCCTTTTTATTACGGCGCTGGCTCCATTCGTGTTGCAGGAAAAAGTGGGAATGAATCGCTGGTTTGCTGTCGCCATTGGATTTATTGGGGTGCTGATCATTATTCGCCCCGGCTACCTTGAGCTTAACCCGGGGGTTTTTCTGGCAGCAGGTGCTGGTTTAGGTTCGGCCATCACTTTGCTGCTCACGCGCAAACTTGCAGGCAAAAGCAGTGCCATTGCCAATACGGTTTATACAAACCTCTTTGGCACTATATTTGCCACTATGATCGTCATTCCCTTTTGGGTGACACTAAGTTTCAATATTCTTCTGTTCATGGTGTTGCTGGCCAGTATTGGCACATTTGCCAATTTCCTGACCATCATGGCCATGGAGAATGCCGAAGCTTCGTTGCTGGCACCAATAGGATACACAGAAATGATCACCGCTGTTCTGGCCGGCTGGTATTTCTTCGGGAACTTCCCCGACGGCTGGACCTTTGTGGGCGTGGCCATATTGATCGCTTGCGCTATTTACATCTCATACCGCGAGCGGGTTAAATCTGTGATCGAGCCGATTTAAAGCGACGAGACATTTTTCTTTTGGTCTTCCCAGCTATCGCCTGCGGCAATGATGCAACTAATACCATCAGTGCGCGTTGCAAGAATTGTGAATGTTCCGCCCTTGGAAACGTAGATTTCAACAAGGTTGGTTTGACCAGAAATGCCATATTGCGTCAGCGCTTCCTGATATCTCTTGCCCAACAGTTTAACCAAGGAATCGCGGGTAGAACACACCGGGTTTGCAATGGCTGGTGTTGCGAAAGAAAACAAGCTCGCAACAATGATACTGAATTTGAGACTAGACATAGTTCCTCCTATTCCGCAATCCGGAACCCGCAAGAGGAAATATTCAGGTCAAGCGGGCCCCAGAGCGATGTTGCCGAAAAAATTAATCATCAACTGCTCCGAATTAACTCAACAATACTAGTATTGAGAGTGTGCGCTTAAGATGTAAATAAATTGCAAACTTAGCTAAACATTTTTTCCATGCGGCGATCCGGGATGAACCACATAAGGGCCACAGCCACAAAAAGTGCTCCGGCCGCCCAAGGGAAATAAAACGCCAAGGCGAGCGCCACGACATAACAAAACAGTGAGATTTTGCCTTTCCAGTCGCTGCCAATCGCAGTTGCAATGTGGCTGTTTTCGTGATGGCCGAGGACCGCTTTTGTCAAGAAGGTATAGGCAAGGGCGCACAGCAACAAATTCAGACCGTAAACGACCACTGGCCAAGTGGCGAAATGATTTTCGCCCATCCAGCCCGTTGAGAATGGCATCAGTGAAAGCCAGAACAGCAAGACCATATTGGCCCACAGAATTTTTCCATTGACTTTTTTCACGGCATGGAAAAAATGGTGGTGGTTGTTCCAGTAAATCGCAACGTAAGTGAAGCTGAGAATGTAACTGAGGAAAATGGGAGCCAGCTCTAAGAGGTTTGCAAGCTCAGCGCCATGGGGAACTTTGAGTTCCAAAACCATGATGGTGATGATGATGGCAAACACACCATCAGAAAATGCTTCGAGACGTGTTTTGCCCATACTGACCTCAGAATTGTTTTGGAAGTCCGGCCTGTTTTAGAACAACATTAGCCATGTTTCGCGATGTTATGCCAGAATCAACTGTGAAGTTTCGTTTGGAAACAGGGCTCCACCAAATTTGGTGATCCCCTTTGCCACTGCGGATAAAGTAACATCCTGATTCCAAAAGTAATCTTAGCAGTTGTCGTTTTAAATCAGCCATGATTTTTGTGCGCCATTCAATTGGAACATCTTGAAAAGGCGACTTCGCATTTGCCAGCGTAAATTAATAAAGCTCCGTACACGGAGGACAAGCTTAAAAATGACTTAATTTAAAATACTTACGCGGCAGGACGAACAACCATGCGATCCAAACTGTGTGCCATAATATGAACTGGGATTTCCGAGAGTTGAATTTCCATGTTGTTCAACTCGATTAGATCAGAAATCATCGCAAGTACTTTTGGTCGAAGTGCTTCCAAAGTCGCTGATTCCGCAGCCAATCCTGGAACGTCATCGCTTTCGGCCACCCAAACCGATGCTTCCGAGTCCCATTCTGCTTTTACAATTATTGAGTTCATAGCCGGAAGCTATCACTTCCGGCCAGAAAGGTCAAAAGTTTCAATGTGCAGCAGCTGGTGCTTCGGTATTGCCAAAGCGCAGTTTCAGCAGATACCACACTATTGCAACACCGATCGCCTTGCTTGCTACTTCAGTTACAAAAGCTGCTGGAGTTAAATAGCCGGCAAGATGTTGGAAGGCCAAAGTGTCCACTGGCACGGCAATGAGGCTCGATAGAATGATGCGGTTTTGCAATGGGCGTTTGGTGAAACTATAAACCGCCCAATCGGTCATTTCTGACAGCATGAAAGCGATCATGCTGGCAATGGCAAGGCCGGGGCCAGCAAAATAATAGACTGGAATGCCGGCAAGAGCCGTTGCCAATAACACTTTGTGACCGATTTCACGCTGGGCATAATCGCGCAACACGAAAACCACACCAACAATGATATTGGCCAAGTAAAGTGTGCCCATCCAATTGCTGGTAGTCCACTGGGTGAAGCCTTCGATCAGGTTCTCCGGTATAAACAACACATTGACGAGCACTATGAAGGCTATATATGCCCCCACAAACACCGCGCTGCGAGCAATCTTACTCATTAGCCAACAATTTCTTTCGCTGTGAAGTTCAACTTGATTTCCTTCTTCGCATTTTCTAGCGAGTCGGAACCGTGAACAGAATTCTCATCAATTGATTTTGCGAATGTCGCGCGGATAGTGCCGGCTGCTGCTTCCTTCGGGTTTGTGGCACCCATTATGTCGCGGTAAGTTTTCACAGCATTGTTGCCTTCAAGCACTTGAACAACTACAGGGCCTGAAGCCATGAACTTTACCAGGTCCTTGAAGAATGGGCGCGTTGCATGCACAGCATAAAATTTCTTGGCATCAGCCAGTTTCCATTTCACGCGCTTTTGCGCGATGATGCGAAGACCAGCGGCTTCGATCATGGCATTAATGCAGCCAGTATTGTTTGCCTTGGTTGCGTCTGGTTTAATAATAGAGAATGTACGTTCGATAGCCATGGTGGTCCTCATTAAAATAGAATGGACCGCCCTATAGCGGCGGTCCATGATTGAAGCAAGTGGGCACTCAGTTTGCAGAAAGCAACGACGTGATGCGGCTGATTGAAACGCGGCGATTTTCACCTTCGGCTTCTGCAGTTGGAATTTTGAGGAACCGCTCACCAAGACCGACAGTGCGCAAGTTGCGCGCTGGTATCACATAATAGGAAACCAATGCTTTCTTGATGGCTTCGGCACGGAGCTTGGACAAGCGATCATTATATGGATTGCTGCCAGGCGCGTCCGTGTGACCTTCGATCATGAACACTTCATTTGGATATTTCCTCACAATGCGTTCGATGATTGCCGCAATACCATCGAGGCTTTGCATTTGTTCTTCGCGCACAAAAGATTCGTTGGTGCCAAAGCGAATCGTATCAATTTCAATACGGGACACAGTTTCACGAAGGCGAGGCTGCACAGCAATTTCTTCAACTGTGTAGCGCTGCTTAATACTTTTGCGCGGTGGAGCCACCAAAATTTCTTCCAATTCCTCATCGTCCACTTCAGCGGCAAATACATAGCGCGGTGGTGGTGGGCGGTTTGGCTGGAAATTCAGATTGATCGTAATATCAATGCTGTCATCAGAAGCATTCATTGCCAATTGCTCTTCACGGCGAAGTCGTTCCGCCTTCATGCGGCGGCGTAGAATTTCGCGGTCACGCACCATCGACTGGCGCCAATAGTCGCGGTTGGCTTCATCATAGTCTTCGTCAAATTGCGCTTCATTGTAAACTGACAGACGACGCTGCAATTCAGCAATCTGCAATTCTTCGGGCGGGCGTTGATCGCGCAGAACCACTTGAACTGGGGTTACATTGGTGATCACCACGTTGGTCACCGTTGTATTGTTCACCGTTGTATTGTTCGCAACAACCGGTGGCAAGGGTGGAGGCGGGGTTGGTGCAGGTGGCAGTGGGGCCGCAGCAATTTCCGCCAATGGCGGAGGTGGCGGTGGCGGTGCCGCTTGCTCTTGCTTTTGGGCAGCGGCAGCTGCTTGCACAGCTAAGCGCTGGCGGAGAAATTCGCGTTCCTCTTTCAAACGTTTGCGAACGGCGCGTTCAGTTTCGCGCGAAAGCTCATTGCTGGCCATCACTTCGCGAATGCTATCCAAACGGCTGCGCAAATCATCGTCTGACAAATTTTCGAGCGGCGTTGTATCGTCTAAATAGATGCGGGCTTGCTTTTCAGCTTGGGGATTGCCTGCGTTGTTGTCTAATGCCTGAACATCAAGTTTTGCTGGCGGCGGCGGAGGAGCTGGTTCAACGGCAACAGCCTGTGGCGTTTCAATTGCCGGTGGTGCTTCTTGCACAATGGCTGGCTGTTCTTTTGGCGCTTCAACCACAGGCTCTGGTACCGCTGGTTGTGCTTGAGCTGGTTGTTCTTGAGCTGGTTGTTCTTGGGTTGCCTGCTCACGCTTTGAAATTTCGATCCGCGCATCTTGGGCAATGCCATTCAACTTATCCCGAACGTCTTGCGGCAGGTTTTCACTTTTCGCAAAGCTACGGGCCGCCTTGGCGCGGGATTTCAATGCTTCGGTGTCAATATCTGAGAGAGCACGGCCATCATTGAGAAATGCCATGATCTCGTCTGGAACAGGTGGCTCAAGGGCAGGTGCTGGTTCGGCTATTGGCTCGACTGGTGCCGCTTGTTGTTCAGGTTTAATTTCAGGTTCTGGCTGGGCTGGCTGCTGTTGCGCTTGCTTGCGGTTTTCCGTTTCAGCGCGACAGGCTTGCGCTATGCCAGCGAGTTGGCTGCGCATTTCATCTGTTAATCCACCTGCCTTTGAAAAGCGGCGGGCTTGTTTGGCGCAAACTTGCAATTCAGGATCAGACAACTCAGTTGCCGGGCGCGTGTCACTCAGTAAAGCCAAAATTTCTGCCGGAACTTCGGTGGCTGGCTGTTCAACTGCAGGAGCGGCCACTTCCGCTGCTGGCTGGTCTACAATTACCGGTGGATCTTCGGCCATGGCCGGTGCCAAAAACAATGTTAATGCTAGAATACTAGCCGCGCCCACTTTAAACTTCATGTCAATTCTCCGACTCATTTCGCAGATACATTATCCGCAACATGGCCCTTGTGGTCCAGCAGTTAGGCGGAACTAGGGTGCGATTATGCCAATCTTGCCACAAGCCTGAACGCAAGATGAACGGATTAAAGCCTGCCCGCCTCTATGATACGCCTCAAAAATCCACGGGTTCGTTCTTGTTTAGGGTTGCCGAAGATTTGATCGGGTGGGCCTTCTTCGTGGACTACGCCCTCGTAAAGGAAGCAAACTTTTGAAGCCACTTCGCGGGCAAAGCCCATTTCGTGGGTGGCAAGCAACATTGTCATGCCTTGTAAAGCAAGATCACGCACGATGTTCAAAACTTCAGCCACAAGCTCAGGATCGAGTGCTGACGTGATTTCATCAAGCAGCATAAGTTTTGGCTCCATGGCCAAAGCGCGCACAATGGCCACGCGCTGCTGCTGTCCGCCGGAAAGCCGATCAGGATAGTCCAAAGCTTTAGCCTCGAGACCGATACGTCTGAGCAACACCATAGCCTTGGAGTCAGCTTCATGTTTGTCTTGGTGCAATACTTTTCTCGGAGCCAATGTGACGTTTTCTAAAACAGACATATGTGGAAACAAGTTGAAGCTTTGGAACACAATGCCTACTTGTTGGCGCAACCTGTTGAGATCAACGCCGGGACCTGACACGCGGTCCCCATTCAACTTGATCTCTCCGCCTTGAATTTCTTCAAGACCATTGATGCAGCGGAGCAATGTGGATTTTCCACAGCCTGATGGCCCGATGAGGCAAACAACTTGATGTTCACTCACACTCATGTTCAACCTGCG
>JANOUE010000041.1:0-13753 GCA_031416755.1 Hyphomicrobiales bacterium | reverse complement strand
CGACTCCATGAAAGACTACGGCCAACTTTCCAACCGCAAATTGGAAGAGCAGCAAGCCGGTGCCAGAGTGGCCGTGGAAGCGCACAAGAAAAACCCGGCCGATTTTGTGCTGTGGAAATTATCATCCGCCGATGAGCCAGGTTGGGAATCCCCATGGGGAAGGGGCCGCCCCGGTTGGCACATCGAATGCAGCGCCATGAGTAAACGATATTTAGGCGAAGAGTTTGATATCCACGGCGGCGGATTAGATTTGATCTTCCCCCACCACGAAAATGAAATCGCTCAATCACGCTGCGTTCACGGCACGAGCGTGATGGCAAAAGTGTGGATGCATAACGGGTTTCTGCAAGTTGAAGGACAGAAAATGTCCAAGAGCTTGGGAAATTTTGTGACGATTAATGAGTTGATGGAGACTGAGAAGTTTGGTGGACGGAAGTGGGGAGGAGCGATTTTACGTCTTGCAATGTTAAAGACTCACTATCGCCAACCGATCGACTGGACTGTCAAATCTCTCGAAGAAGCTGAAACAAATTTGAATGATTTTGGCCAGTTTCAAAACCACAATAATGTCTCGGTACCTGATGAGTTCATTGATTCTCTTGTTGATGATTTGAATTTTTGGAATGGTTTCACTGTGCTTCAAAAATTCCGCAAGGATAAGCGTTTTGATGAACTTTCAGCGAGTTTACAGTTTCTGGGAATTGGGCAAACCAAAGTAGCAAACATCGCTGGTACAGCCTCAATAAAGTTTAAAGCAACAGGAACATTAACTTCAATTCCACGCGAATCCATTGTCCGCCTAGTAGAAGATCGCTTGCTGGCTCGCCACAATAAAAATTGGAAAGAGTCTGACCGCATTCGCGATGAACTGGATGCCATGGGCGTTGCCATTAAGGACAATAAGGATGGCACCACGACGTGGGAGGTTAAGCGATGAGCGCGCCCGACCCCTCATCCGTCGCTGCGCGCCACCTTCTCCCTCAGGGGGAGAAGGAAGCAAGTCAGAATGAATCCCCTTCTCCCCTTGCGGGAGAAGGTGGCAGCCGGAGGCTGACGGATGAGGGGGCTGCCCGCAGCAAGGCTCACTTCGCAATACAGCTCCGCCGCAATATGACTGGCGTTGAAGTGAAGCTATGGTCCGCCTTGCGTGATCGCCGCTTTGAGAATTTTAAGTTTCGCAGACAAGTGCCAATCGGAAAATATATTGTCGATTTCGTCTGCCAGAGCCACAAACTGATTGTTGAACTGGATGGCAGCCAACATGAAGGCTCGCATTATGATGAACTGCGCGATGCATGGTTGAAATCTATTGGCTATCGCGTGCAGCGATTTTGGAACATAGACATCAATCAGGCGCTCGATGGAACGTTGCTAGCGATATTGGCCTCGTTGAACCAACCCCTCATCCGGCGCGCTGCGCCACCTTCTCCCTCAAGGGGAGAAGGCAAGGTAGAAAAGAACTTATGACCCGCGAAACTATTTCTCTTTTCGACACCACATTGCGTGATGGCCAGCAAACGCCTGGCGTTACGTTTTCGCTGGACGATAAACTGGTCATCATCACCATGCTGAACAAGCTTGGCGTGGATTATATTGAGGGCGGATATCCCGGCGGCAACCCAACGGATAATGCGCTGTTTGCCGAAGAGCGAAAGTCCAAAGCCACCTTCACCGCGTTTGGAATGACCAAGCGGGCAGGGCGCTCGGTTTCTAATGATCCTGGCCTGCAAACCCTTCTGCAAGCAAAATCCAAAGCAATCTGCTTTGTGGCAAAGTCTTGGGATTATCATGTGCGTGTGGCGCTGGGCTGCACCAATGAAGAAAATCTGGAAACCATCCGCGATTCCGTATTGGCCGCTCTAGCTGCGGGCAAAGAAGTTTTAATTGACTGCGAACATTTTTTTGACGGCTATAAAGCCAACCCAGAATATGCATTCGCTTGCGCCAAGACCGCTTATGACTCTGGTGCACGCTGGGTTGTTCTGTGCGATACAAATGGCGGAACGCTGCCGTCTGAAATTTCAGAAATCGTCCGTACAATGACAAAAACCATACCCGGTTCCCACTTGGGCATTCACGCTCATAATGATACTGAACAGGCAGTGGCCAATTCTCTGGCTGCAGTGGAAGCAGGGTGCCGCCAAATTCAGGGCACACTGAATGGCCTCGGCGAACGTTGCGGCAATGCCAATCTCATTTCCATCATCGGTACTCTGGGCTTAAAACCTCAGTACACGGAGCGTTTTTCCATTGGCGCAGATTTGAGCGAACTCACTGCCATCTCGCGCAGCTTTGATGAGTTGCTCAACCGCTCGCCCTATGCCCAAGCGCCTTATGTCGGCAAAAGCGCTTTTGCCACCAAGGCTGGCATTCATGCTTCAGCTTTGGCCAAGGAGCCTGAAACTTATGAACATGTAAAGCCAGAGTCGGTTGGCAACACGCGGCGTATTCTGGTGTCTGATCAAGCCGGAAAATCTAACCTGCTCGCTGAACTCAAACGCATCAACATCTCGATTGCCAAAGATGATCCGCGCCTTGATCATCTGCTGCGTGAAGTAAAAGAGCGCGAAAACCAAGGCTATGCTTATGATGGTGCGGATGCTTCATTTGAACTTCTGGCGAGGCGAACACTAGGCGATGTCCCGCATTATTTTGATGTAATGTCATTTGATGTGAATGTCGGGAAACGTGAAGGTCAGATGTATTCAACAGCAATAGTAAAAGTATTGATAGATGGCGAAACTCTCACCAGCTCCGGCGAAGGCAACGGTCCGGTCAGCGCATTAGACGTGGCCTTGCGCAAAGACCTTGGCAAATATCAACGCTACATTGAGAATATGGACCTAGTGGATTATAAAGTGCGCATCCTCAATGGCGGCACCAGTGCCACCACCCGCGTGCTGATCGAAAGTCGCGATGATCAGGGTGAGCGCTGGTTCACCGTAGGTGTCTCACCAAATATTGTCGAAGCGTCATTCCAAGCTTTGCTCGACGCGATCAATTTCAAATTGCTGCGCGAGAATGTGAGCGCATAATGTTTGCAAAATTGTCCGAGCCAAACAAAGGCGTAGTCTTTGCTGTCATCGCCCATTTGTTCTGGGGCGGCATGGCACCCTATTTGGGCTTGCTGCGCCATGTGAACCCACTGGAGATAGCAGTAAACCGTGGCGTGTGGAGCATGCCCATTGCAGCTTTCGTGATTTGGCGCTTGGGCCTATTTGAAAAACTATGGGCCGCAATTCGCAATCCGCGAACGGCGCTCATTCTGGCTTTCACCAGCTTCATCATTCTTTTTAATTGGACGCTTTATATTTGGTGCATTCAACATGGCCGCACGCTTGAAGCGAGCTTGGGTTATTTCATAAGTCCGTTGATGAATGTTCTCGTTGGCTATGTGTTTTTGAAGGAGCGTTTTTCGCGCGTGCAAGGGGGCGCCATTTTTCTCGCTTGCGTCGCCGTGATTATTCAAACAGTTTCCAGTGGCGTTTTTCCTGCACTTGGCCTTTCGCTTGCGGCCAGTTTTTGCCTTTATGGCCTTTTGCGCAAAACCATTTCAGTTGGCCCAGTTGAAGGCTTCTTCATTGAAACCTTGGTATTGTTTGTGCCTTTGATCTGCGTTGAGTTTTGGCTCGCGCAAAATGGAGGCATTAAATTTGGTGGAACTGCTTTTGATACGCTGATGTTGATCGGCTGTGGCGGTTTCACTGCTGGCGCATTGATATTTTTTGCAGCCTCGCTCAAACGATTGCGTTACTCAACAGCGGGCCTGCTGCAATATATGTCGCCGTCGCTGGTGTTCTTAACGGCTATATTTGTGTTCCATGAACACATCGATATGTGGAAACTCATATCCTTCGCCACCATATGGGTGGCACTGATTATTTATTCCATAAGCAGCATCAAAGAGCATCGCGCTTAAAGCTTATCTAAGATCACTTTCAGCGGCACCACATCATGTTGCTTGGCGCGGCGGAATTGATATTGCGGAACCACATCTTCAGCAGTCTTTGCCACATCAACCATAACTTCCATGCCTTGGCGGATAAAACTTTCGGCGCGCATGTGATCAAGCAAAGTGAGCAACGGTTGCCAGTACCCATCAATATCGCAAATCACGATTGGTTTGGCATGTTGCCCGAGTTGGGCCCAAGTTAAAATTTCAGCGAGCTCTTCTAATGTGCCAATGCCGCCAGGCAAGGCAACAAACCCGGTGGCTCGTTCGAACATCATGGTCTTGCGTTCATGCATATTGGTGGTGACGATGAGTTCATTCGCACCTTCCAGCATGCGCTCACGCGAAACCAGAAATTCAGGAATAATGCCGGTCACATGCCCGCCTGCTGCCAGAACGCCGCGCGCCACTTCCCCCATCAGGCCCATGCCGCCGCCGCCGTAAACCAGCCCAATATCTGCCTCGGCCATGGCCTGGCCCAAAGCAAGTGCTGCGGCCATAT
This sequence comes from Hyphomicrobiales bacterium, assembly GCA_031416755.1. GTDB lineage: Bacteria > Pseudomonadota > Alphaproteobacteria > Rhizobiales > Aestuariivirgaceae > Aestuariivirga. Next base: position 9,299 of record JANOUE010000041.1, on the reverse strand, counting down.
AACTTGGATTTTTGCCGGGGCCGGAGCCGCAATAAACGCAAAGGCGATGGTCTGGTATGCGCATATGGTCTCCTACCTGTGTGAATTTATCGCAATACTTTTGAACTACGGGGACTTAATAAGGCCCCGACTCATGCTTACATAGCAGTTTATAACCAGCAATTTTGAACACGGATGGAATTTTGATGAAACTTAACCCAATTGTCCTTTTCACCAGCTTGGCGGTTGCAGCCGCTGGTGCTGCCGGATATGTGGCTTTGAATCCAACTTTGATAACGCCTGTGCAACCTGTGGCCGTGGTAACGGCTCCCGCACCAATGGCAGAAGTTCCGGCGGCCAAACCTGCTGAGCAAGTTGCAATGGCAACGCAACCTGCACCTCAACCCGCCCCAGCCGTGGCACCCAGCTTTGATACTGTGCGCGTTGAAACTGGTGGCGAGACTGTTATTGCCGGCCGCGCTGAACCAGATACTGAAGTTGTGGCAAAACTCAATGGCGAAGTTATTGCTTCAGCAACGACCAACGCCGATGGTTCATTTGTTATGATCCCGGCCAAGCCCTTGCCTGCGGGAGCTGGCGTGCTTTCTTTGGAAAGCAAGAATGCTGGCGTGGTTATGGCCTCAAGCGACACTGTGGCGGTGGCGGTGAAACCTAAAGGTGAGGGAGAATCGACAGTCGCCATCCTCACGCCAGACCAGCCAACCAAGATTCTGCAAGCACCAGCCTCACCTTCAAATTCTGTGGTGTTGGATGCCGTGGATTATAATGCCGCTGGCGACATTGTGTTTTCTGGCCGTTCGCAACCAGGCACATCAGTCAGGCTCTATGTTGACAACGCAATTACCGGCGAAGTGAAAGCCGATGATCTGGGCAAATGGACTTATGCTGGACAAGCCGAAGTACCAGCCGGCAATCACACTTTGCGCGCCGATGCGATTGGCACCGATGGTTCTGTTTCAAGCCGAGTGGAATTGCCGTTCTTGCGTGAAGCGCCAGCAAAGGTGGCAGCGACGGCACCTGCACCTGCTGTTCCAGCAGTTGCAACCCCCACACCGGTCGCTGAACCAGCGCCAACAGCTGTGGCAGCCGCCCCAGCCGCACCAGTCACAGCTCCAGCGGTTCCGGCAAGTGTTGCGGCTGTTGAGCCTGCACCAGTTGTGCCCGCCGCACCACAGACAACTAAAATCGTAATTCAACCCGGCAATAATCTCTGGATCTTGTCACGCGAATTATATGGTTATGGCAGAAACTACACAGTGATTTATGAAGCCAACAAAGATCAAATTCGCAATCCGCGCTTGATTTTCCCGGGCCAGATACTCACCGCTCCGGTTGCAGTGAAAACACCTTGAAACAAACTGCCGGGCAAAACGCAAGCGGCGAAACTTCGCAGTGGGAGACCTTAAAGGGTCTCCTGCCATTGCTTTGGCCTAAAGGTCGCACAGATTTAAAAGTTCGTGTTGTGCTGGCACTAACACTTTTGGTCATTTCCAAAATAGTTACAGTGCTCACACCATATGCCTTTAAAGCGGCAACGGATCTGCTCACTGCCAAAGGTGGCATCGAACTCGCCTTGCTCAGCGTGCCATTTTTTATGGTGCTGGCTTATGGCATGGGCCGCATATTCATGGTGGTCTTTGCGCAAATGCGCGACGCCATTTTTGCCAAAGTGGGCCAGCGTGCGGTGCGCGAATTGTCATTCTCCACGTTTCGGCATTTACATGCCCTATCTCTGAAATTTCATTTGGAGCGCCGCACCGGTGGCCTGAGCCGCATTATTTCGCGCGGCATTAATGGTGTCGATTCAGTCTTACGCTTTTCGCTTTTCAACACGTTTCCCACAGCACTCGAAATCGCAATGGTCTGCGTTGTGCTGGCCTATTCATTCGGATGGCTCTACGTGCTGGTCATCGCAATTACTGTGATCGCCTATCTTTGGTTCACCTATTGGGCAACAGAACGGCGCATTGGTATTCGCCGCACCATGAATGAAGCCGACAATGATGCGGGCACCAAAGCCATTGATAGTTTGCTCAATTTCGAAACAGTAAAATATTTCGGCAATGAAGTGCATGAAGCCATGCGTTACGATTCATCTATGGCCGTTTATGAAAAGGCTGCCGTTCGCACCTGGGTGTCTCTCGCAGTTCTTAATGCCGGCCAAGCCGCGATTTATTCTGTGGGCCTTACCATTGTGATGGCCATGGCCGGATGGTCAATAATCAAAGGCACCTCGACCATCGGTGATTTTGTGATGATCAACGCATTGATGATCCAGTTATACATGCCTCTCAACTTCATTGGTTCATCTTACCGTGAAATCAAGCAAGGCCTGATCGATGTAGAAGGTATGTTTGGTATTTTGCGCGAGAACGCCGAAATTGCCGATAAACCGAATGCAGCTGATTTCAAGCCTGCCAAAGGCGATATTGTTTTTGAAAATGTGAGTTTTGCTTACGATGCAGCGCGCCCCATTCTGAAAAACATTTCATTGCATGTGCCTGCCGGGAAAACCGTGGCTATTGTTGGCCCATCGGGTGCGGGCAAATCCACAATTTCACGGCTGCTGTTTCGCTTCTATGACGTAACCAGTGGCCGCATTTTGATTGATGGTCAAAATGTTGCGGAAGTAACGCAAGCAAGTTTACGTCAAGCCATCGGCATGGTGCCGCAAGACACGGTGTTGTTTAATGACACTATACGCTACAACATCCGCTATGGCAGACCTGATGCGACCGATGCTGAAGTTGAGGCTGCTGCTAAAATGGCGCAAATCCACAATTTCGTTTTGAGCTTGCCCAAAGGCTATGATGCGTTGGTGGGCGAGCGCGGATTGAAACTATCTGGTGGCGAAAAACAACGCGTCTCCATCGCCCGCACCATTCTCAAAGGCCCACCCATTCTTGTTCTGGATGAAGCCACCTCGGCACTCGACAGCCTTACTGAGTTGGAAATTCAAGATGCGTTGCGCACCGTTTCGAAAGACCGAACCACTGTTGTAATTGCGCACCGACTATCAACTGTGGTTGAGGCCGATGAAATTATCGTTCTGGAAAAAGGTGAAATTGCTGAACGCGGCTCGCATAAAAGTCTGCTCAAGAAAAGAGGACTGTATGCTGACATGTGGAGCCGTCAACAACAAGTCGAGGAAGCAAGGCGCAAACTGGCGGAGAATACAGACCTGCGTGGGACACATGCTGGGGATGTGTTGCGGGTTTAAGAGACGCTTCGAAGCGCATGCACTTTAAATTAATCACAACGCTGCGCCCATAGTTACCGCAGTCTGAATCAACCTTTCAGTAATCAAACTCCCCAAGCCCACATTAACCGCACCCATAAAATGAGCCCCAAATTCGTTTCAAATTTGATGCAAATTCGATTCCATTCACCATTGTTTACACTTCCCAGCGCATAAGAAATGCATATCGCAGCAAATGCGGAACGAGTGGGAAGGTGCAAGAGTTCAGTTACAAGAATTCAGTGCCATAACAATTTAGGGGACTAGTCAAATGAGAGTTACAACTATGGAGACCATCGCCGGTCGGTCAAATGAAGAGACCGTCGGCGTCGTGCGCGGTTCGGCTTTGTGGTCGAAGCGTATTACAAAATATAACACCTTTGGTTTGCGCGGTTTGCAATATACAACCATGAATGAACTTTCTGAGGGTTTGAATGCTGCAAAAGAAGAGGCCGAACAAAAGGCCAAAGCGCAAGCCAAAGCCTTGGGTGCTGACTCAATCGTGGGCCTTCGCCTCGAAGTGTTCGAAATGACCGAAGGCTTGTTCACAGCCGTTGCAATCGGCACAGCAGTTCGCACATCCGAGTTGCCAAAACTAATGCCAAGATTCGCGCCACCAGCAAATGATGATGTCTTTGAGGCCCTTCCATTCATTCAAAAGCGTGGTCCACGCCTTGCTTCATATGTAATGCATTAACAGAATTGCTTGAGACAATTAAAAGCCGCCTTGTTGCAGAACAAGGCGGGTTTTTTGTTTATGATGACCCTCGCAAATCGATTCCCTTCCGCCGCAAAACCAGCTAGAGAAGCATCATGTCAGTCATTCAAAGCATCACATCGTCATTCGCTCCCATCCATCGTGAAGGGTGGCGTTTCATTGCCATATTTGCGGCCGTAACTCTGCTGTTCTTTTGGTTGGACTTCCAGCCGATTGGCTGGGTCGGTGTTGTGCTCACGGCATGGTGCGCTTATTTCTTCCGTGATCCTGAGCGTGTAACGCCGTTAAGTGAAGGCCTTGTTGTTTCACCCGCCGATGGCCGTGTGAGCGCCATAGAAATCGTGGTGCCTCCACCAGAACTGGATTTGCCGCGCGAGCCGATGACGCGCATTTCAATTTTTATGAATGTGTTTGACGTTCATATAAACCGCAGCCCTATTACAGCCCGCATTGCTAAACTCAACTATGTGCCCGGCCTCTTTCTGAATGCCGAACTTGACAAAGCCAGCGAAGACAATGAACGCCAAGCTCTCACTTTAGTGCTGCCCGATGACACCAAGATTGGAGTTGTTCAAATTGCCGGACTTGTGGCGCGCCGGATTGTGAAATTTGTGAACGAAGGCGAAAACCTGCAAGTGGGCCAGCGTTTTGGTCTCATCCGCTTCGGCAGCCGTGTTGATGTTTATTTGCCAACAACGGTAGCGGTTTCAGTATGTTTAGACCAACGTGCAGTTGCCGGTGAAACACTGTTGGCTGATATGAAACAAACGGGTGCAAACTGCACTGGTCGCAAGAGTTAAGCGCCATGGACGAGCCTGAAATTATCGACACCGACTCCGACTCCGACGGCAAAGGCTTTCAAGGCATTCCCATCCGCTATTTGTTGCCAAATCTTTTAACATTGCTTGCCTTATGCAGTGGTGTGACGGCGATCAGGTGGGCTGTTGAGGGGCGCACGGAACTTGCTGTGAGCGCCATTATTTTAGCCGCAGTTCTTGATGGCCTCGATGGCCGCCTGGCACGCTATATGAAAGGCACTTCGCGCTTTGGCGCAGAGCTGGATTCACTGGCCGATTTTGTAAACTTTGGCGTGGCCCCCGCCATCATGCTGTATTTCTGGTCCCTCAACAGTTTGAAGACATTTGGCTGGGTAATTTGCTTGATGTTAGCAATTGCGTGCGCTTTACGACTGGCGCGCTTCAACGTTGCATTGGATGATCCCAATCAACCCAACTGGGTGAAGGCATATTTCACTGGAATGCCAGCACCTGCAGGAGCTCTTCTGGTGATGGCACCGTTTTATTTAGGCCTGTTGTGGGACCAAACCGATGGCCATGCCTTTTCCAAATCAATTGCGGCTTTTACAATTTTGATTGCCATCTTAATGGTGAGCCGCGTTCCGACCTTTTCTGGCAAAAACATCGCGCGAGTGCCCCGCGAATATGCCCTGCCAATTCTTGCCATTATGGCTATGGGCATCGTCTTGCTCGTATCATTCCCGTGGCAAGTTCTGGCCATTGCTGCCGCTATTTATTTGGCACTCATACCAGTGAGCATCATTTCCTACCGCCGCCGAAAACGGGCAAACCTTGGTGATTGACGGGTAAAATATGCGGCTACAGCTTTTTGACTATGTCATTCCAGTTGCCCCGCCGCCGCGCCTGCAGCCAAATATTTTCGCCAGAATTGCGCGTAGCTGTTACCTTCATTCAACCAAAGTAGTGTTAGTTTGGTTGGTTATTTGCGCTTCATTTTTGAGCGGTTCTATTTTGAACCCAAATAAAACGGCTCACGCCACACTTGAATTCTCAGGCGCCAATGCGGCGGCGAAAAACCTAAGTATTCTAGATCAACAGTTTCCAAATCTGAATGCACTGATGACCATCATCCTCCGCAATGATGATCCAGCACAACTCAAGCTGGCCCGCGTCAACCTCATTTACGAATTGGAAGCTGGCAATGAAGCATTTGCCCTTGTGCTGGCGCCAGGGACCAGCGAGTATTATCAGAACCACGCCATTTTTTATTACCCATTGAATGAAGTGAAAGCACGCATAGATTATGCTCTTTCACTGAAGCCACTCTTTGCCGCCGTCGCCACTTCACCCACCACCGAAAGCCTTGGAACTCTGGTGAATGAAGTTTCAGCATCGATCACACTGGGCAGAGATCCTCAAGGCCTCGACGCGATGTTTGATGAATCTGCTTCGGCAGTTCAATCACTAATGCATGGCAACGATCGCCACGTAGATTGGTCACAAGTTGCGGGCTTGAATTTTGATCCGATTGCAAATGAAGCGGTGGTGCTTGCGCTGCCCAAGACCGGCATGAACGTCAAAGCTGGTCAGATTGCCAAAGCAGCGCTTGCGAAAATTGCCGCAGTGGCCGGAACTGAAACAGCGATGCAACAGAACAAAAGTGCTACGTCCCGCGATGTCACCACCAAGCACTCAACCCGCGCTTTACCATTTATGGCACTTGCAGCGATTTTTGTTGGCTTCATTTTTTTTGCCACCATAGGCAGATTGAATTTGGCTTTGATGATTTTGCTTCCAGTTTTGGTAGCCGAAATTATTGCAGTTTCCATATTACAAATTGTATTTGCCGAGCAAGTTTGGAAGCTCTGGCCGGTGTTTCTTGGCATTGCAATTTGTGGTCTTCAAATTTCTGCACGATTGGCATTTGCTATTCTTGAAACCCTAGCGGTTTCTGTGAGCAAACAAAGCGCAGTTATGCTGGCCTTTCAAAAACAGGGATCAGGTGTTGTGTGGTTGTCATGCCTTACAATGATGGTCTGGTGTGGCTGGCTTGCAACCGCCCAAGCCCCATTCGTGACACTGGCTTTAGGTACAATTGTAGCTCTGTTGGCGGGATTATGCGCATCATTTACAGTCATACCAGCACTTGCAGATTTGCTTTCAAACACCATAAGCTGGCGTGCCGCAGATTGGTTTTTGCCAATTTATCAAACTCTCTTTGCCAATCGCAAGTGGCGCGCAGTTCGCAAATATGCGGCCGCTCTGGCTGTGGTGGCGGCCTGTTATAGTGTTTATTTTGCACCAGCGCTGCTGAACACCGCAGCACCCCAAGTGGACCGCAACCAAATTGTGAATCTGCTCGTACAGTCAGAAGATGAAGCCAAAACAGCAATCGAAAAACTAAATGCCATTCCGCAAGCACAATCGGCGCGCTGGCTCGGTGCATTTCTGCCTGAACAGGCAGACGAGAAACTGCAAGAGTTGTTAAGACTGCAAAAGCAGTTTCCGCACTTCAAGCCATTGTCACCGCAAGATCCAGCCATTTTGCGCGATCAAATAACATCGCTGCTGGTTTCGCTCGAAGAAATTGCCACGTCTTCAGCAACACGGCCAGTGCTTCAAAAGGCGGCCCATAATTTTAGACGAAACTTAGAAATTCTATCCAACACCACAAGCAATGGCGAAGTTCTGGAATTTGAAAACAGAATTTTCGGTGCGTTCAACTTATTGGCAGACCGTGCCGATATTTTGGCGGCTATGGGCAAACCACAGTTAGAAACTCTCGACCCCAAACTAAAAGCACTTTTTGTTTCAGACCAGAATATTTTCCGCATTGAAGTCTCGCCAATGAAGGGAACAACGCCTGCCGCACTTGCACATTTATTAGCGGCAAAAGGTTTTGCAGTGGCCCATCCGGCACTGCAGGCCGATAGCGCTCGCCAGGTTCTGCTGGCCACCAGCGCCCTTGTATTAACCGCTATGTTACTGCTGGGTTTGCTCACACTGGTGTTTGCAATCCGCGAAATATCTGGGTCAATTGCAAGCCTCGCCACGTGCTTGGTGGTAATTTGCACAGTGTTCGGTGTAGCAGAACTTTGGCGCGTGCCGCTGTCTCAAGTGGAATTATTGCAGGCAACTGCTTTGCTCGCCGCGCTTTTAGTTATAATTGCAACTGCTTTTCTCAAACGCCAGATCACTGATCACGCCCCACCTGATGCGTTGCATGCGGCGGAAGCTTGGCTGCCCACAATGGTGATTGCCGCAGTTGCAGCACCAGCCGGATTCTTAAACTTCACACCCTGGGCCCAAGACCTCGGTATTTTTGCCATTGCCCTTTGCGTGATCACCAGCACTATTGCTTTGTTACTGCGACCGCTCACCATTAATTTGCGGCGTTACGGTTTGTGAGATTTGCTTTTCGACAGCACTTCGTGGCATACTGCCTCTATGAGCAGTTTCAGAGCCAGTGGCTATCGCACGTTGCGTGATGAGGTTCTCGTCAATTGCGCCCGTATTGGTTTCAAGCCTTAAACCCAAATCCCGATGTGAAATTTTAGCCACGCCTGAAAGCGTGCAAAAAACTTGTATCTGGAGACCAATCATGAACGCAATTCCAAAAAATATTAATCTCGAAGAAATCGTAGCAGCCGATATTGCCCACCACTTTCATCCCTTCACGGATCACAAAGCCTTCCATGCGGCAGGCGGCCCACGGGTGATCACCCATGGTGAAGGCGTTTGGATTTGGGATGCAAAAGGCAATAAAATTCTGGATGCCATGTCAGGCCTTTGGTGCGTGAATCTGGGCTATGGCCGCAAAGATTTGGCTGAAACGGCTTATAAACAAATGCTGGATTTGCCCTATTATAACACCTTCTTTAAAACCACGACGGTGCCAGCCACGGAACTTGCCGCAAAAATTTCTTCTGTGTTGCCGGAGCGTTTCAAACATATTTTCTTCACCAATTCAGGCTCCGAAGGCAATGACACGATTGTGCGTTTTGTGCGGCATTATTGGAAAGTGATGGGCAAACCATATCGCCAACACTTCATTGGCCGCAAGCGCGGCTATCATGGTTCCACCTGGGTTGCCTCCAACTTAGGTGGTATGGTGGGAATGCACGAGCAGGGCGGAACTCCGCTTGATGGTTTTCACCACGTGCAGCAACCTCACTGGTTTGATTTTGGCGGTGATAAAACGCCAGACGAATTTGGCATGGAAGCCGCTGCTGACTTGGAAAAGAAAATCCTCGAAGTCGGACCCGATAACGTGGCAGCTTTCATTGGTGAACCAATTCAGGGTGCGGCCGGAGTAATTATTCCGCCAGCAAGTTACTGGCCGGAAGTGCAACGCATTTGCAAAAAATATGAAATCTTGATTATTTCAGATGAGGTAATCTGTGGTTTTGGCCGCACTGGCAATTGGTTTGGCTTTGAAACTTTTGGCTATGAACCAGATATCATCAATATGGCCAAAGGCCTTTCCTCTGGATATCAGCCGATCGGCGCAGTCGCTTTTTCTAATAAATTAACTGTGCCATTCTTCGATAAGGGCGGCGATTTTAACCACGGCATGACCTACGAT
>JANOUE010000040.1:0-4523 GCA_031416755.1 Hyphomicrobiales bacterium | reverse complement strand
GTCTTCAATACTATTAACAAGTCCAGCCATGGTGAAAAATTTTTAATATAGTAAAAATCAACCTGATGCTTCACGGTTGCAGCATCAACTTGGCCCACATTCCCTTGCATAACTTGCCCATCCTGAAAGTCCAGGCCGCACCGCATGGCGATAAATATAAAATGGAATCTCATTTGCATACTATGAAGCCAAATCAACACCGTGACAAAGCTGGCAATAATTACATAGCTCGAATAATCAGTGCGCAGCAGAAACATCATGCCAGCAACAACGCTGTATGAAAACAGCAGGCATGGCAGAATATAGGAAATGCTATGCTTGCCGGGATAGATAGTAAGTTGGCGCATTAATATAAATCCAAACACCGCAGCAACCGAAGACCACACCACTGTTTCATAAATCAGCGCAATCCCAGACACTTCCACCCTTCGGATCTTTTAGACAATCTTAATTGTCTTCGGGTCCCAGCCTCGAGGCTCTGGGAATTTGGGCTCCATGTCCTCAAGCGTCTCGCGCACAATTCGTGCAATAGCACCATTTCTCACCCAATTGCGATCAGCTGGAATAATATGCCAAGGCGCTTTTGGAGTGGAACACTTGGTCAGAGCCGCTTCATAGGCTTTCGCGTAATTATCCCACAATGCGCGGTCATCCAAATCACTGGGGTTAAACTTCCAGCGCTTGGCCGGGTCATCCACGCGCTCTTGTAAGCGCAGCGCCTGTTCTTCTTTCGAAAGGTTCAGCATAAACTTCAGAACCCTGGTGCCATTCTCGCTCAGCAGTTTTTCGAAATTATTGATCTGTTCATAACGCTGTTCGATTGTTGCAGCGCTCGCAAAATTTTTCACTTTCGCAACCAGCACATCTTCATAATGCGATCGATTGAATATCCCAATCATGCCGCGTGCTGGGCAGGCCTTGTGAATGCGCCATAAATAATCATGCGCCAGCTCTTCTGCTGTTGGCGCTTTATAAGATGTCATCGCCACGCCTATCGGGCCACACACATTAAACACCGCGCGCACTGTGCCATCCTTGCCCGAGCTATCAATGCCTTGAATGACCACCAGCAAAGCGCGGGCGCCCTCAGCGTAAAGAATATTCTGTAAGGCATCGATGGCTTCAGCGTCCTTTTGCGTTTGTTCTTTGGTTTTTTCCTTGTCTTTGAACTCGCCTGAATCACGCGGATCATATTTCGAAAGATCAACCACCGTACCGGGCTTCACCACATAATTTTCTGCAAAAGACATCACCATACTCCTCATTCACTTTAAGCTGACTCAGACTTAACTTGATTGCAACAGCTGTTAGGCTTACCCCTCATTTAAAGTTAAAAAAGGATTCGCCTTGTCCAACCGCCCTTTGAAGTCCAACCACCCCTCGAACAAATTGCAAATGGCCGCCAGCGCCTTTCGCCTGCCAGCTTTCGATCAGGATTTCTTGTTGGGTGACTCAACGCGCGGCCTGCGCTTTCAAATGGAATATCAAAAGGCCGAAGAATCTTTGCGCGCTTTACGCATTGAATCAACCATTGTGGTCTTCGGGTCTGCCCGCGTCAAAGAAGGTGATGCCAATGGCTGGTATGAAAAGGCGAGAGCCTTCGCCAAACTCTCCTCCGAACAAAGTGGGGCAAAACTCCACCTTAAGGCCGCTCGTTACAATGTGATCGCAACCGGCGGGGGCCCTGGCATTATGGAGGCCGCAAATCGTGGCGCTTATGATGCTCAAGCAAAATCCATCGGCTTTAATATCACCCTGCCCATGGAGCAGGAACCAAACCCTTACTCCACCCCGGAACTCACCTTCCGCTTTCACTATTTTGCCATGCGCAAAATGCATTTCGCCATGCGGGCCGCAGCCTTGGTGGTATTTCCCGGTGGATTTGGCACATTGGACGAACTTTTTGAATTGCTCACATTGCGCCAAACTGGAAAAATGGATAAAGCTTTGCCTGTAATATTGTTTGACAAAAACTTCTGGACCGCAGCCATTAACTTCGAGCATTTCGCAAAAGAGAAATTGATCAACCCTGATGATCTAAAATTATTCACATTCGCTGATACCCCCGAACAAGCTTGGAACGCACTCGTTGAGCGCGGCCTGGAAATTCCGAAGGAATAGCATTATGCTCAAAATTAAATTCTGTGGTGCCGCCCGCACGGTGACAGGCTCTTGTTACCTGATCGAAACTGATGCCGCCAAGGTCATCGTAGATTGCGGCATGTTCCAAGGTTCAAAGACCATGAGCGCCCTCAACTATCGCGAATTTCCATTCGATCCCGCCAGCGTTGATGCGATGCTCTTAACCCACGCTCATATTGATCACACTGGCGTTATTCCTAAACTCACCAAGCGCGGCTTCAAAGGCAAAATTCACTGCACAGCCTCAACCGTTGATCTCTGCCAAATTATGCTACCAGATTCAGGCCACATCCAAGAGTCAGAAGTCGAGCAACTCAACAAGCGCAATGCAAAGCGCGGGCTTGACCTGGTCGAACCGATTTATACTTTAGAAGAAGCGATGGCCGCGCTGAAACAATTTTCGAGCGTGCCATATGAAACCTGGATGAGCCCGGCCACTGGTATTAAAGCTAAATTTTGGAATGCGGGCCATCTTTTAGGCTCTGCGTCAATTGAAGTTGAAATTGAACAGGCCGGAGGGAAACTTACCCGCATTCTGTTCTCTGGCGATATTGGCCCCGACAATAAATTATTGGAACAAGACCCCGAAGCCCCAACTGTCTGGGATTATGTGATCTGCGAATCTACTTATGGTGGCCGTGATCGTTTCGAACGGAGCTTGGAAAAGCGCCGTGAAATCCTCGCAAATGAAATGAAAGATGCCCAAGCCCGAGGCGGGGTCATGCTCATTCCATCATTTGCTGTAGAGCGCACCCAAGAGGTGGTGACCGATTTGGTTTACTTGATGGATCACAAACTGGCACCGGAAGCTAATATTTTCATAGACTCACCATTGGCCAACCGAGCAACCGAAATTTTCCGCAAACATGCGGCCCAAATTGAAAATGGCGCCGACCTTGCTAAAGCCTTTGCTTCGCCTTTGGTCAAAGCTACTGAAACAGTAGACGAGAGCATAGCTCTGAAATTTCAATCTGGCTTCCGCATTATCGTGGCAGCTTCTGGCATGTGCGAAGCAGGCCGCATCCGCCATCATTTGTTGAACCATCTTTGGCAGAAATCGACAACCGTCTTGCTGGTGGGCTTCCAAGCCGGAGGTTCACTCGGCTCGATGTTAGAGCAAGGCGAAAGGAACGTGCGCATTATGGGCCAGCAAGTGGCCGTGGCCGCCACCATCCGCCGCATTGAAGATTATTCTGGCCACGCTGATGGACCAGAACTGGTGCAATGGGTGAAAGAGCGCCTGCCAATTGCCAAAAACCTCTTCCTCACCCATGGCGAAGATGAAGGCCAATTGGCCATGATCCAAGATTTAAGAGCTGTGGTGCCGCAATCCAAAATCATCTGCCCGGCCCTGGATGAAACCTATGATCTCACTGGAGCCACCGCCACAGTGATTGTAGACGAATCCAAACCACGCATCGAACTCGATGCTGTAGCCACCCTCGATTGGCACAATGACACCCAAAGCCTGATCATGGATTTGCACCAAACTTTGAAAAATGCGGCCACCGACAAGGATCGCGCTGTGATCATCCGCAAACTGAAACGCGCTTTGGCCGGAGGCGACGAGAGCGCGCTGCCTGCCATAAGCACGGCACGGCGCAGGCCCTATAGAGCGCGCGGGTTTGATGAGAGCTAAACTCCGCCGACCCCGCCGAGGCCACTTGGTGAGAACCCCAGGCTAAGCAAGCTTTTTGACCGCCCTCAGGCAGAGACGCGCCAAACCGAGACTGCGGGCGAAGGTGCCGGAGACGAACCCCATCATATGCCTTTAATCCTATTTTAAACCCGCTCTAGCCCGCTCCAAGCATCTAGCGCTACTCCCCTAGCTCTCATTCAAATCCCGCCACAGCGGCGCCCTAGCCACGCTAGAATGAATTTCTACTATGCGCTTAAACCCCTACCAAATTTCCCCCCCTCTGAAATTTTCCCTCCTGCGAAATTTTCCATAGAATATCCATTCCATTTTTCTAGGTAATAAAACAACTCTGTGTTCTAGTGCAGCAATGACAACATTCGATGCCCCTCGAGATTTCGCTAGCCTCAAAGCCCGCATTATCGAACGCGCTGCCGAACTGCCCAGCAGGATCACCCAAGTCGCAAGCTATGCTTTGGAACACCCAGACGAAATTGCCTTTGGCACCGTGGCCTCCATCGCTCATGCGGCCAGAGTGCAGCCATCCACATTGGTGCGCTTTGCCAAAAACTTTAATTATCAAGGTTTTTCTGACCTACAGGACGTTTTCCGTTCGCGCCTGCGCGAGCGCATTCTAAACTATGACGAACGCCTGGAGCATTTGCGCCAGCACGATATCAACGCCACCAAGGCCTCGGTTATTTTCGGTGGTTTCAGCGAAGCGGCTGAAAAATCACTGGCTGAT
>JANOUE010000039.1:0-17724 GCA_031416755.1 Hyphomicrobiales bacterium | reverse complement strand
GCCCTGCAATGCCTCGAAGCACTGGCCACCACATTTGCCGCCCTACCCTTCGAGGCCGCTTCGCGGCACCGCTGGGTGAGGGTTAACTTAGGAGAGAACCTATGTTGATTAAAGAACTCGATTTCGGAACACCGAAATCTGCATCGACTGTTATGATCACATTGGAGATTGATGGCATTAGCGTTTCAGTGCCGGAAGGCACGTCGATCATGCGAGCGGCGATGGATTGCGGAACGAATATTCCTAAGCTTTGCGCAACGGATTCGCTCACCTCCTTTGGTTCCTGCCGCTTGTGCCTGGTTGAAATAGAGGGCCGCAAGGGAACTCCGGCTTCCTGCACAACGCCTGTAGTCGCAGGCATGAAAGTTAAAACGGAAACCGACCGACTGAACAAATTGCGCAAAGGTGTTATGGAACTTTACATTTCCGATCACCCGCTCGATTGCCTAACCTGTGCTGCCAATGGCGATTGCGAATTGCAGGACATGGCTGGGGCCGTTGGCCTTCGTGATGTGCGCTATGGCTATGATGGCGAAAACCACACGGCAGCTCGCATCGGTGGCGAAGTGAATTTCCGCTTCAAGGAAAAAGATGAGAGCAATCCTTATTTCACCTTTGATCCGGCCAAGTGCATTGTCTGCTCACGTTGCGTTAGAGCTTGCGAAGAGGTTCAGGGAACATTCGCGCTTACCATTGATGGCCGTGGATTTGCATCGCATGTCTCAGCCGGCATGGACGAAGGATTCATGAATTCGGAATGTGTGTCCTGTGGTGCTTGCGTTCAAGCTTGCCCCACTGCGACGCTCACTGAGAAATCAGTTATACAAAAAGGCCAGCCCGAACATTCAGTAGTTACCACCTGCGCTTATTGCGGCGTTGGATGTTCATTCAAAGCTGAAATGAAAGGCGATGATGTTGTGCGCATGGTGCCTTATAAAGACGGCGGTGCGAATGAAGGCCACTCATGTGTGAAGGGCCGTTTTGCTTGGGGCTATGCCACACACAAAGATCGCATCACTTCACCAATGATCCGTACACGGATTACTGACGAGTGGAAGGAAGTGAGCTGGGAAGACGCGATTGCTCATGCAGCAAATGGCTTCAAATCGGTTCAGCAAAAATATGGCCGTGGCTCAATCGGTGGCATCACGTCTTCACGCTGCACCAACGAAGAAGTTTATGTGGTTCAGAAAATGATCCGCGCTGCTTTTCACAATAATAATGTAGATACTTGCGCCCGCGTTTGCCATTCACCAACAGGCTATGGCCTTTCCAAAACGTTTGGAACTTCGGCTGGCACCCAAGATTTCAAATCGGTTGATAAGGCTGATGTGATTTTGATTATTGGTGCGAACCCGACAGATGGCCACCCAGTTTTTGCATCGCGCATGAAGAAGCGTTTGCGCGCTGGGGCAAAGCTCATTGTGGCGGATCCACGGCGCACTGACTCGGTGCGTTCTCCTCATATTGAAGCGCAATTCCACTTGCAACTTCGCCCTGGCACAAACGTCGCCATCATCAATGCATTGGCCCATGTGATCGTAACTGAAGGACTTGAGAATAAAGCCTTCATTGCCGAGCGTTGCGACAGCAATGAATTTTCGCGCTGGACCGATTTTATTCGCGATCAATCAAATTCGCCGGAAACCTTGGAGGCAATCACCGGGGTTCCCGCCACTGAAATTCGCGGTGCGGCGCGTTTGTTCGCTACTGGTGGCAATGGTGCAATCTATTATGGCTTAGGTGTTACTGAGCACAGCCAAGGTTCTACTATGGTGATGGGCATGGCCAACCTTGCAATGCTCACAGGAAATATTGGTCGTGATGGCGTGGGCGTAAATCCCTTGCGCGGTCAGAACAATGTGCAGGGTGCTTGCGATATGGGTTCGTTCCCGCATGAATTGCCGGGCTATCGCCATATCTCGGATGACACGGTGCGCAATCTCTTCAATGAAATTTGGCAAACTGAACTTGATAATGAACCAGGCCTTCGCATTCCCAATATGTTGAGTGCTGCGGTTGAAGGCACGTTCCGTGGCATCTTCATTCAGGGCGAAGACATAGCGCAGTCAGATCCGAACACGAAACATGTGACAGCAGCGCTGGAAAATATGGAGATGGTCGTGGTTCAGGATTTATTCTTGAACGAAACTGCGGCCTTCGCGCATGTGTTTTTGCCGGGCACTTCATTTTTGGAAAAGGATGGCACATTCACCAATGCGGAACGCCGCATCAACCGCGTGCGTCAAGTCAAAGCGCCGATGCAAGGCAAACATGAATGGCAGATCGTTTGTGATCTTGCTCAAGCGATGGATTATCCGATGGCCTATAATAATGCGGCTGAAATTATGGATGAGATCGCTTTGGTCACGCCAACATTCAAAAATGTGTCATTTGCCAAACTTGATCAATTGGGTTCTATCCAGTGGCCGTGCAATGACAAAGCTCCGGAGGGAACACCGATTATGCATATCGGTCAATTCGTTCGGGGCAAGGGCCGTTTCATGATTACAGAATATGTGCCAACCCCTGAGCGCACCAATCGAGAGTTCCCGCTCATCCTCACCACGGGCCGCATTCTTTCGCAATATAATGTGGGTGCGCAAACCCGGCGTACCGAGAATTCCAATTGGCATCCTGAAGACGTTTTAGAAATTCATCCGCATGATGCTGAAATGCGCGGCATTAAAGATGGGGCGATGGTGTCGCTCGCAAGCCGCATCGGTGGCACAACTCTTCGGGCCATGATTACCGAGCGAATGCCACAAGGTGTGATTTACACAACATTCCATCATCCGGTGACGGGTGCCAATGTGATTACCACCGAATATTCTGACTGGGCCACCAATTGTCCAGAATATAAAGTGACTGCTGTGCAAGTAACACTTTCCAATCAGCCGAGTGATTGGCAAAAAGATTGGGAAACACGTGAAGATGAGAATAAGCGGATTGCGGCGGAGTAGTTTTGAAACTTTCTCACCAAGCCAAGAATTCGTCATTCCCGCGAAGGCGGGAATCCAATTTGTTTACACATGAGCTTGCCGCAAAGTTGGATTCCCGCCTTCGCGGGAATGACGGATTAATGAGTATCCAAGCCATTGGAAATCTCGCAGGCCATCTAACAACTTGGTTCCTCCCTGAAGAAGTTCCCGTTGCCCTGCTCATCAACTCCAAATCCTATGCCGTGATGATGGCCACACCTGCGGACCTTGAAGATTTCGCTATTGGATTTGCATTATCTGAAGGCTTGGTGGCCCATAATTCACATATCGACAATGTTTTAGCCTTGCCATCAGGTGATGGCTTTTCCGTCGATCTCGCGATATCCGAAGTACATTTAATCCGTGAACGGATGATTTCACGCTCCATTGAAGGGCGCGTAGGCTGTGGACTATGCGGCATTGAAGAAATGGCCGATGCTATTCGTATGCCGACAAGAAAATTACATGCACCTGCCTTCGATGCCGTAGCCGTCGCCAAAGCATTTGATGCTTTGCCAGCGCACCAACCCATGAATCAACTTAACCGCACAGTTCATGCTGCTGCATTTTGTTCCGTAGACGGATCAATATTGTTGGCGCGAGAAGATGTGGGCAGGCACAATGCCCTAGACAAATTGATCGGGGCTATGGCTCGCACTCATTTGAAGCCGGATGGATTTGTTCTTATGTCATCGCGCTGTTCATTTGAATTGGTGCAAAAATGCGCTTGCGTGGGGCTTGGGGCGCTGGCCACTGTTTCAGCGCCCACCGCACTTGCTTTGAAATTGGCCAATCAAGCTGGCCTTCGCCTTGCTGCGCTTTCCAAAGCCGGCGTTATGATTTTTGACGGAGAGTATTATGGAAACGCGTGACATGGTTCGCATGGCCAATCAGATTGCAGGCTTTTTCAAGTCCTATGGATTGGAAGACGGCAAAAAAGAAGTGGCAGCACACATCAACAATTTCTGGGAACCGCGGATGCGCGCCAAATTCTTTGAATATTTGGACTCGGGCGGAGAGGATTTTGATCCGTTGGTCTCGGAAGCTGCTCAGTTGGTTCGCAAACCTACCAACCATTCGGCCAATCAGTCCAATTTGCCGCCACACGGTGAAGAGAGCTGAAGGCGGACGCGGATTAAATCAAATCTGAAATTTCGACAGCAACTAGTTTTTGCAACTGCCATAAGTTCTCATCACGAATGCCAAGCTGTTCCAGATGGCACACTGTCTGGTAAAGATACTCCGCACCTGTTCCCCAATGCCCCGCCGCGCGCGCAAGGATGTGGGCTACCTCTGGCAATGGTAGTGCTCCCTGATAGTTGTGACTATTTCGATTTGCTATAAACGTCAGTATACGGACTGTTTTTGAATCGGCCTCTTTTGAACCGACCTCGGCTTCCAAAATCATCGGTGAGTTAGTGGCTGGCTTATTGGTCATTTCACGGCGGAGAAGTTTTTCAAGCTGGCCAGCGGAGTCACTCTGAGGTAATTCATAAATGACGCCATCGCAGAAGCCTCCTTCATCCAAGGCCATCATAAGGCCTGGCATAGCGCGGGTGCCGCGCCAACGTTCAATTTTCATGCAGAAAGAACGATGCCAATTGTGCATTGTTGCAGGCGTTTGAGAAATGAATTCGAATTCTGGCTTCCATATCAGTGAACCATAGGCAAAGACCCGCAGTGGCTCATCGCCAAGATCACCCAATAACTTATCCGTATACTGACGATAATCATCGTCATTCATCTGCTGGCGATCGGCATGGGGGCCTTCATCTGGTTCGTTGCGCTGAATTTTCGCAACGAGCTCAGCAGTCAAATTCATTTTCATTTGATCAACAGCACAAAAGGTTCATCAATAGCGCGCTTTAGCAGCAGATCATATTTTGGAAAAATGGGCGCGTCCTTGGCGATTTTCCCAAATTGAATTTCATCCGTGAACGTTTTCACGGGCACCAAAACCATTGTTGTTGATACGGGCGTGAGTTGTGTTCCCCTGCCCGATTGAAGCGTGGTGATCAGGCCGTACATTTCTCCGGAAATCATCGGGCGTGATAAAATTGCCAACCGATATTGGCCAACCTTGTTGGTGACCAGATAGATATAGCCCGACTGATGCGGCACGGAAACCGCACCATCCTGTTTGAATTGGGCATCGACCCTTTCGGATTCGCGGAAGACCAGATGAGACAAAGCTGTGTCCCATTTTATTTCAGTTAAATAGGCATAGATACCGGATGGATCGCTGAAGGACGGGCGCAATGTGAGATAGTCGCCTTCAAGCCACGATACCGCGGGCCGAGAATAAGAACCCAGCGACAATGGGGCCAAGGCGCTCTCTTGCTCTGGTGGTGGTTTGGCTTTGCGCAAGGGCAAGGCCAGTGCTTCTTCAATGCGCACCACTGTGGCCAAGGTGAAAGATCGCTGGCCGGAAAGGGCCTTCTCAACAGTTGAGAGACTAATTTTGGCTTTATCGGCCAGGTGCTGACGGGTTAATCTGCGGCGGGCCAACTCCTCGCGGATCACGGCGCTGATAGCATTGTTCTCGTCGGCCGAGAGATGGTCTTCGCTCATGTTTCTCAAACCCCGCACAAAACCGCACATTTCCACAAAGAACCACATTCAGCAATACGGATGCTTGCCGAAGATTGAAACTCTTCACAATGGCGGCGCGATATGAATTTCCGGTAATCTTGAGTTTGTCGGGGCACAACACTTTAAATTGGAGGATAAGCCGTGAACGCCATATCGCTGCAACGCAGCTCACATTTCTTGGCACGCATTTTAACTGCCGCTACTGTTTTCATCAGTTCGGCATTTGCTGTCGAGACAAAGCCCAATCTTATTACGCCAAATGACATGCAATCCGGTGGATTGCTTTTGAAATCATCGGAAGCTGGAAAATATTTAGAAGCGCCGCGCGTTGCCACAGATTTTACGGTGACAGTTTCAGGGCCAACTGCACGCACCATAGTAACTCAACAATTCAGCAATCCATCTGATGGGTGGGTTGAAGGTGTCTATGTTTTTCCGCTGCCAGAAAATTCTGCGGTGGACAGTTTGAAAATTGTTTCTGGCACGCGCGTTATTGTTGGCGAAGTGAAAGAAAAGCAAGAAGCTAAAGTGATTTATGAGACGGCTAAGAATAATGGTGAGGCTGCATCGCTGCTTGAACAGGAGCGGCCGAACCTGTTCACCAACTCAGTTGCCAATATTGGTCCGCATGAAAAAATTGTGGTGCAAATTGAATATCAGCAGACCATTGCTCAATCGGCTGGCACATTTTCTTTGCGCCTGCCGCTGGTCGTGGCACCGCGTTATAATCCGCAGACAATTGTGCAGACGGTTGATTTTGGCGCGAAGGGTTTGGGCACACCTAAAACTGAAGCGCCAACACCACCCGTGATGGACCCGGCCTTGAATGCGCCAAGCAATCCGGTTTCAATCACTGTGCACCTTGATGCCGGGTTTGCATTAGGTGAGGTGAAAAGTTCCCATCATAAAATTGATGTCGTCACCTTAAATGCTAACCAGCGCGAAATTTCCTTAAGTGGTATTGTTCCCGCTGATCGGGACTTTGAACTCACTTGGGCTTCTGCAGGTTTTGCACCACAAGCCGGGTTGTTTACGGAAACCATCAATGGCCATGATTATTTGTTGGGGTTTGTAACGCCGCCTCTCGTGGCCTCAACCTCCAATCATCCTCGCGAGATTACATTCGTGATCGATAATTCTGGTTCGATGGATGGTGCTTCAATGCCGCAAGCCAAGGACAGCGTGTTGTTTGGCCTGGCGCAATTGAAGTTGACTGATCGCTTCAACGTGATCCGATTTGACGACACGATGGACAATTTGTTTGGCGCACCTGTGCAGGCCACGCAAGGCAAGATTGCTGAAGCTAAGGCTTTTGTTGCTAACTTGCAGGCCAATGGTGGCACTGAAATGATCCCGCCAATGAAAGCTGCACTGATTGATGCTACGCCATCTGACAAAAATTACTTGCGCCAAATTGTGTTCATCACAGATGGTGCAATCTCAAATGAACAGGAGTTGTTTGATACGATAGTCAAAGGCCGTGGCCGCACCCGCGTGTTCATGGTGGGCATTGGTTCGGCACCGAACACTTATCTGATGACCAGAGCTGCTGAACTTGGCCGTGGCACTTTCACGCAAATTGGCGAAGGCACTCAAGTTGTTGCGCGCATGACGGAACTGTTCGGCAAAATTGGCAACCCGGTGGTGACTGATATGCAAGCGCAACTGTTTGGCTCAACCGCTCAGATTACACCACATGATTTACCTGATCTTTATCAGGGTGAACCAGTGATGTTGATGGCTCACTCAAATTCGTTGAGTGGTGTGTTGAAAATAACTGGCAAGATTGGTGACACGCCGTGGGAAGTTAAATTGCCTTTGATCAATGCTGCAAAAGGCACTGGCATTTCTAAACTTTGGGCGCGGCGTAAAATTTCCGAGATTGAGGTGGCATCAACACTCGGTGCAATGGATCAAGCTGCGGCTGAAAGGGATGTGTTAAAAGTAGCTTTGGAACATCAGTTGGTATCAAGCCAAACAAGTTTGGTGGCGGTTGATAAATCTCCAAAACGAACTGCTGGCTATAAACTAACGCGGGCCGATGTGCCGTTAATGCTTCCTGCTGGTTGGGTGTTCGAGAGTGTGTTTGGTGAGAATGCAGCACAGATTGCTCCGCACACGGATCAAAGGGCTGAGGCTGAGTTTTTGCAGCTGGCAAAAATGACAGCACCGGCAAAGGCATCTCCTAGCCAGCAAGTAAGCTTGCCGCAAACTGCGACACATGGAAAGTTACTGACTTTGTTGGGTTTGATGTTCGGGTTGCTTGGCTTTGCACTCATGCAGAAGAAAGTTGCTTTGGTATGAGCAACTTTGCAATTTCAACCTTCCCCCAGTGGGGGAAGGTGTCCATTCGAAACTTGTTGGCCACTTTGTTTTTGATGGGTGCGGTCCTTCTCTTCGGCAACAGCATGTATATTTACGCCAAAGCGCAAATTGCACAGGTGCTTTTGGAGCGCGCCTTTGCGCAATCACTTGTTTCAGGCAAGCCCGTGAAAGCTTGGCGCTGGGCAGACACCTATCCAGTTGCACGGATCAGTTTAGCTCGCATCGGCGCTGAAGCAATCGTGCTGCAGGGCGCATCGGGCCAAGCACTGGCCTTTGGCCCGGCGCTGCTTGATGAAACGTCGCGACCTGGAGAGCGCGGCACATCAGTGATGGCGGCGCACCGGGATACGCATTTTGCATTTTTGCAATATGTGAAAGTGGGTGATCTGATCAACGTCACGCGCTTTGATGGCTTGCAATTTACTTATCGCGCTTTGAAGTTGCGCATTGTCGATGCCCAAAACTCTGGCATTGATCGTCATGCATCTGGTTTTCACCTCGTGCTAAGCACCTGTTATCCATTCGACGCCATCACACAAGGAAGGCAGCGCTATTTGGTTGAGGCCGAGTTGGTGCGTTAGGTTTTCTTGCGCTTGGCCTTGGGCAATTTCCAAAGGTGATGCACCAATTCTTCGATAGTTATGCCCTCTTCGGTGTAGGCTTCATTTTCGATTGAGATTCCTGCTTCACGCACAGTGTCTGGTGTGCCTGAAACCAATGGGTGCCACCAGGCAAGTCCTTTGCCTTCATCCAGCCTGCGGTAGGCGCAGCTCTCTGGAAGCCAGCCTAGTTCTTTCACATTCTTTGCTGTGAGGGTCACGCAATCGGGAACGCGTTTGGCGCGGTTCATATAATCCGTACACTGACAAGTTCCAATATCCAATAATTTACAGGCAGCCCGCGTATAAAGAAATTCGCCTGTGTCTTCATCTTCAAGCTTGTTCAGGCAGCAGCGGCCGCAGCCGTCACACAGGCTTTCCCATTCGGCTTGATTCATTTCGGCCAGAGATTTGGTTTTCCAGAAAGGGTCGGTCATGTGGGTTTCTAACCACATGACCGATAGAAAGCCAAGGCTTATGGAACCACTTCGCCGTGCAGAGAAAGATCGAGGCCGTTGATTTCATCTTCCCGTGAGACGCGCAGGCCAATGGTTTTTTTGATGACCCACAGAATTGCAAAGCTGACAACCGCACACCATGCAGCCACAATCAATGCGCCTTGAATTTGAATGATCAGTTGGGCGGAGCTGCCTTGCAGAAGGCCAGTGGTGCCGCCCCAAGTTTGCGAACCGAAAATTCCAATGCCGATGACGCCCACAAATCCGCCAATGCCATGAACGCCAAAGACATCGAGTGAATCGTCATAGCCGAATTTGCGTTTTAGACTGGTTGCGCCATAAAAGCAGAACAATCCTGCGAGGGCACCGATGGCCGCAGCGCCAATAGGAGACACATAGGCGCAAGCTGGCGTGATAGCGACCAAGCCTGCAACTGCACCTGAAATGATTCCGAGCACACTTGGTTTTTTGTGTCGAACCCATTCAATGGCCATCCACGCCAAGGCAGCGGCGGCACCAGCAATTTGCGTATTGGCCAATGCCATAGCCGCCGTTGCATTTGCGGCAAGTGCCGAGCCACCATTAAAACCAAGCCAACCGACCCAGAGCAAACTTGCGCCGGTGACTGAGAGAATGAGGTTATGTGGGATCATGGCTTCTTGCGGGAAGCCTTGGCGTTTGCCCAACATTAACGCTGCAACGAGGCCTGCCATGCCTGAATTGATTTCAACGACAGTGCCACCAGCAAAATCTAAGAAGCCCATTTTAGCCAGGAAGCCGCCGCCCCAGACCCAGTGTGCAACCGGCACATAGACTAACATCAACCACGCGCCCAAAAACCAGAGCAGTGCTGAGAACTTCATGCGGTCAGCAAAGGCTCCGCAGATAATGGCTGGCGTTATGATGGCGAAGCTCATTTGAAAAACCATGAAGAGGGATTCTGGAATTGTTCCGGTCACCGCGTCTTTCGTCAGTGCACTGAGGAATATTTGTTTGGTGTCTCCCAGCCAAGCACCCTGCCCGCTGAAAGCGAATGAATAGCCTGCGATGACCCAAAGTATAGAGACCAAGCAGCAAGCGGCAAAACTCTGCATGAGTGTGGAGAGAACGTTTTTCTTGCGCACCAAACCGCCGTAAAATAGCGCCAGACCCGGAATTGTCATCAGTAACACAAGGCATGTTGCAGCCAAAACCCAAGCCGTATCGCCAGAATTTATGGACGCCGTTTGGGCCTGCGCCGTATCGGCAAAGGTGAATGCTGCGCCAATGCTGGTCGCCAGACGAATTTTATACATGACCCGAATTTCCCACTCTTATTCGCCCATTTTTTGGGCATTTTGCGTTTGGGTGACGCAAGTTTCATGCCGAACTGTGAACTCTCATAACATATTGATTTTTACGAATTTAATTTATGATCATAGGAACTTTTGCCGAATTGTGCTAAATTATCAGGCAAACTGATTGTGGTGTTTGCCTATTTTTCAAGCATGGTTAGAAGTTTTTCAAAAGACACTGACCATAAATTGACAGAATTTGAGTTCACCTTGTGCGGCATCTGCTAAGAGCCTATTGCAGACATAAAATTGTTGAGCATCGTGAAAAATCTTCCCACGCGAAACAGATTATATCGTTGGATTTGGACGGGTGATTCCTATGTCAGTTCCGGCTTGTTTGAACTTTGGGATGTGATCAAGCGCTCCGGTTCGGCCTATTCATCTTTCCTTTATCGCTGGTTCCGCATCTCGGGGCCCAAGCGCGTTCTGATTGATGTGGTCGATGACATTTTCACTTTCGGTGTAGTGCTTGCTTTTGGCTTGTTGGCTTATGCGGTGCCGCCTTTTTCGGGCACCGGCGATGTTTGGAATCGCGGGCGCGAATATGCAGTTACATTTACTAATCGTGATGGTGCGATTATCGGGCAGCGCGGTATCCGGCAAAATGATGCAGTCCCTTTGGATGAAATTCCGCCTGACTTGATTAAAGCGGTTCTCGCCACTGAGGACGTGCGCTTCTATGATCACTTCGGTGTGGATGTAATTGGAACATTCAGGGCCATCATGCGCAATGCGCGTTCTAACGGTTCCACTCAAGGTGGCTCATCTATTACCCAACAGGTGGCAAAGAATCTTTTTCTTTCTCCTGAAAAAACAATTCGCCGCAAAGTAAATGAAGCATTTTTATCGTTGTGGATTGAGGCGCGGCTTTCAAAAGATGAAATTCTGAAACTCTATCTTGATCGCTCATATATGGGTGGTGGAAATTATGGGGTTGAAGCGGCATCGCAATTTTATTTCGGAAAATCAGTGCGTGACATCGGCCTGACAGAATCTGCGATACTTGCAGGCTTGTTCAAAGCTCCCACCAATTATGCGCCGCATAAAAATGCTGAGGCATCGCGCATCCGCTCCAATGTAGTATTGTACCGCATGCTGGACGCCGGATTTATCACTCAAGGCGAGTTGCTGCAGGCTAAACGCACGCCAGCCCAAATTGTACACCAAGAAATTACTTCGAGCCCAAATTGGTTTTTGGATTTGGCTTACCGCGACACGTTAGATGTTATGGAAAGGCAAGGCCTGAAGGGTGAGTTTGTTGTGGAAGTTAAAACTACAATCGACAGCAAACTACAGTCTGCGGCTCAAGTCATTTTAAACGATGTGATTGATACGCGCGGCCCCGATTTGAATTTCTCGCAAGGCGCTTCGGTTACTATGGCGCCAGATGGAGCGGTGCGTGCCGTGGTTGGCGGACGTGATTATGAAGACAGTCAATTCAACCGCGCAACTGATGCCATGCGGCAACCGGGCTCATCTTTCAAGCCATTTGTATATCTCGCAGCTGTATTAAATGGCTATAAGCCAGATACGATTGTTCTGGATGCTCCAGTTTCTGTGGGCAATTGGTCGCCCAAAAATTATACACAAAAATACGCGGGCCGCGTTACTTTGAAGAGCGCATTGGCGCACTCCTATAATTCTGTGCCAGTACGGTTAATGTTGGAAATTGGCCGAGCGGAAATTATCAAGACTGCCCATGCAGTTGGAATTCAGTCCACTCTTGAAACCTGGGCACCCATGGTGTTGGGCACCAGTGCGATGCCATTGATTGATCTTACTACAGGTTATGCAACATTTGCCGGCGGAGGAAAATTGGCTAAGCCTTATACTGTTCTCGAAATTCAAAGACCGAATGGCGATATGATTTATAGCCGTGCTGCCAATGAAACAGAAACTGGGCAAGCTGAACCTATCGAAGCAATTTCAGATCTCAATGTCATGTTAAATGCCGTCGTGAAATCTGGTACGGCGCGGAGTGCAGATTTAGGTTATGCCCCACAGGGAGGAAAAACCGGAACAAATCAAAGCTATCGCGATGCGTGGTTTATTGGGTTCACGGCGCATAACGTTACAGGCGTTTGGGTTGGCAACGACGACTTCACGCCGATGAATAAGGTGACCGGTGGCATGATTCCTGCGCCCACATGGAAGCGCATTATGGATGTCGCCGAAGCAGGATTGAAGCCTGCCGGTTTGCCTGGTATTCCATTAGATGGCACTTACACTGCAGCGCCATTCAATGGGCCGCTAGAACCAAGTGTTGAAGAGGCCCCACTTGAAGCTGATCCAGCAATTGTTGAAAATATCGGTGATGATTCAAAGGCTGTGCTGAACGGGATGTTCAATTTATTTCAGAACACCTCAGCGCCTGTCAAACCTGCAAAAGCCAGAGCTTCGAGTAAAGCAAAAAATCAACCGCTGATCTTGCCGAAGTCTAATATAAAATCAGCAAAAAAAGTGAGTTTTCTAGATCGGTTGTTTGGTCGAAAAACACCGAAGAAAAAATCAAAAAACAGAAATCCATAAGATGGTGTGATGGGCCCCACGTGTTTTTTACTAGCATCACGGGCGATATGTTTTATGTTGCTTTGACTTGAGTGGAATTGTTTAGCACAATGCGAATTATAAATTCTTCAACAGTTTTTGTAGTCATAGGTCTTGCACTCGGCTTTGGCAGTGCGCTGCAATCTCTCGATAGCTGGGGAACGCGGCCGGTTGTCGATAATGAGGGTTGGCGTGAGTGGCAGCTTGCACTGAATGATCGCATGCAGCCCTATGCGATTGGACATTTTCTGGCGGCTGGCTCGGTGCCTGCGCCCAGTTCGACCCATTATTATCTGCGCAATGTTGATGATGATGGCTTTGCATTGCGTGGCGATTGCAACTTTATCATTGACGGGCCGGCAATTTCGGCGCGGTGGTGGTCGCTCTCAATTCAAGGCACTGCCGCGCAAAATTCGCACTCGGTAATTTCAGCTGGGCGAGCGGTTTTGGACAATAATTTGCAATTGCATGCCACCATTGCGCTGCGGCCACAGCCAGGCAATTGGTTGCAACCACCCGATACCGGGCCCTTCACGTTGACATATGTTGTGAGCCAAGCTGACAAAGATGCGGTTCTGAATTTGCCGCGCATCAAGAAAGGCAGCTGCTGATGTCAAAGCTGTTTTGGCTGCTTACTGTCAGCATGATTGCTGTTACGTTTCATATTTCATATGTGCTTTTTGCACCGGCGCTTTTGTTCCAACAAAAACTTCATGCTATTACTGAAGGACGACCAGACAACACGTTTTTTATTTTGACGCCAGAAAAGCAGCGGCAATTATTTCCCGCTGCCACAGTTCAAGATGTTGTTGGAGTTTGCAAATATGATTTAGGTTTTGGGCAACTGATCTTGGCTGCCACCCTGCCCAAAACATTTTGGACGCTCGCAATCTACACACAATCTGGCAAGCAAGTTTATTCTCTGGATGATGTTCAAGCCGGCAGCAGTTCAATTTCAATTGAACTGTCGAGAGCAAAATCGTTTTTCGAGCAGTTACTTTCTGTGGGCGAACCAGAAGAACTAGGACAGATTGAAAAATTAGGGTGGAGTGTTGAGACAACTGAGAGACGCGGATTAGCTATTGTGTGGATTCCGCTTTCCGATGAGTTGATGCGCAAGCCAATTGAAGCAATAATTATGGAAAGTAATTGCGAGGCCAAAGTTACGGGTTAGGCTGAATTCTTCGATGTTTTGAAGGGTGGCGCAAAAATTTCAGCACTCTCTGCTGGCTCTAATCTCTCGACACGCACGCCAGGAAAAATGACCAACTGCGCTGGGCCAAAATGTGTGACCGGCAATTTCTGCCCGCGTTGCCACTTTGAAAACTCAATTACCGACGTCATAAAATATTTCCTCATGCCCAAGCATCTGTGTGCTGAGTAAAGACGGACATGGTTAACAATTGTCTAAGGATTAAAAACTTTCTGGAACTAAACCAGCCAACCCATTGCGGTCTTCAATTTCAACTTCCCAAATATCAGAATCGATTTTGCGCCGACGTTGTAAAACAGTTTCCACTTCAGTGACTGTGACTGAAGTTGGTAACTCTCTCGCAAAGCGTCGTTCGCCTCGTTCATCATAAGCAGGCCCGGGTGCTGGCGAGAGGAGATCACAGGTGCCATCGAGATGATTGATGATAACATAGACAGCACCTGCTTCAGCGGCGCCTTTGCGGATGACTGCGCCATAAAGTCCTTCTGCCTGGCAGCGCCGGAGCAAGGCCGCGACCCAGATTTCTGATTTCAGGCGCATGCAAACATCAGTTAGTTGCTTGATTGGCTGAGCGCTGCGAGCAGTGTGGCATCCACTCTGCCCTCCATCGCCAGCCCATTTTCCATTTGAAATTTCAAAATGGCAGAACGTGTTGTTTCGTCCATGGCACCTGTGGCTTCACCAATATCATAACCAAGATTTGCCAGTGTTATTTGCGCGCGTAAAACTTGCTGTTGTTTTGTGGGATTTGCCGCAACAGCTTTTTTGGTCACAGGTTTTATCACTGGCAATGTTGCTAATTCTGGTAAGGCGTCCACACTTCCCGTGAACTCAGCCGCAGCTTTAATCTTGCGGGTGTAACGAATGTGGTTGATTAGCTCTGGACTGGCTATGCCAGTTTCTTGCAGAGCGTTGTCATGTTGATATTCTTGAATTGCAATTTGCGTGCGCTGGCCCATAACGCCATCAACCAGTCCTTTATAATGGCCGGTGGCCAAAAGTTCGCGCTGTAACTTTTCAACATCTGAATCATATTTGAAAACAACGGTGTTGCTTGACGCTTCCGGAACTCTAACTTCCATGCGCGTGGTCGCATGCAATGGCAATGGCCTGGTTGGGCTGGTGGCCAAGGCATTGTAAATGATCATAGCGCCGAGAATAGTTGCTGAGCAAAGCATCAGCATGGAAGACGGCTTTATTTTCCGCTCATCATCTTCAATTACATCTCGCATTTTACGCAACGTCTTACCCCAAACCAACTCAAGAATTCAAAAACAATTTGCCAGTGTTTAGGTTAACAGCGCCTTTCAACGTAGGCATTTGCAGCGCTTGTGGGTGCTGCAATTTCGCCATGGTTAATGGCAACTTAATGGCATCGCTCAAATTTGGTTCGAGTTTGAGTCAATTTCTCGCGCTAAATTTCACGGAAGGGAAAACCCTTAGTGCTATGAATGGAATGGATGAAGCGGAAAGTTGGGAACCGTTATGGGACTGTTTAGAAAAATAATTGTAGTGGGAGGGGTGTTGTTGGTTTTACCATCCCCGCCACAATCTGCCCAGAATTCTGCAAGCCTTGCGGTAAGTGCGGAGACGTGGGGATATATTTCAGCGGCGGCTGCAACTGTTTCCGATTTCAAAAGTTTTTGTGAACGAAAGCCGCAAGTGTGTGTGGCTGCGCAATATCTGGCCGTGAGCCTTGAAGGCAAAGCCAAGTATAATGCCAAATTGATTTATGAGTGGGCCAATGAATCCGTTGCGAACAAGCCTAAGCTCGTAAATATACCGGCCAATCTTGCAACTGTTGATCCAATTAGCACCAGCAGTTCAGACCGTGCCATTGCTGCAACTGAAATCGGCAGCTCGACACTGCGCATCGATGATCTTTTGCCGGAATGGCAAAGCAAGCTGGCCCACAAAAAAGGTTGAGTTCAGGGCCAAGGCTGATTATCTCATGTTCAGATGAGCCAGAAACTTGACGAACTGATTGCCGATTTTGAATTTCTCGATGATTGGGAAGAGCGATATCGCTATGTGATTGAGCTTGGTCGTATGTTGCCCGCAATGGATGACGCGTTGAAAACGCCAGCCACAAAAGTGAGCGGTTGTGCCAGTCAAGTCTGGATTTACTCCACTGTAAATGGCCAGAACTTGACGCTTCAAGGCGATAGCGATGCGCTGATTGTGAAGGGCTTGATTGCCATTGCCTTCATGATTTTTGAACCCCTGACTTTGGCTGAAATTGAAAATGTGGACACGCCCGCGATTTTTGCCAAACTTGGATTGAAAGACCATCTCACGCCACAGCGCTCCAATGGTCTGGCTTTTATGGTGGCGCGGATTAAGTCTGATGCGAGGCTGGCTGGATAGCTGGCCTATAATCATCAATTGCCCAGTGCGAAATATTTGCGTGTTTGTCCGGCAGGCGGATTTTTATGATGCCATAGTGACGGGCCAACCTTGTGAGTGCAAGTGCCAGAACTGCTTTGCCACTGCGAGGTGGCAGTGCCAGACGTTTTTCGGCGTACTCAAAACCTGCGGCCACACAGCAGACCTGATAAAGAATGCCTGAGAGTTCCGGTCCCACCGCTGCAAAGGCCTGCTGCAAGCGCTGACGCGCTGCAATTGCGTTATCACTCAATCTGGAAATGCTGTTATCGCTTTGTTGCCAATGCCTGCCGCCGGAGCCTGCTGATTCTGAATAGGCCGACGTTATGCGCTGCATCAGGTGGGAGCGCTCAAAATCAGCTCGCAATTTCTCACCTGCTTTAAATTGATTGAGATCAATATAGGCTTTGCCGCCAGTGCTTTTGCCTAGAAAAAGCCGCAGCAATGGGCTTTCAGCGGCGATAGTATCGGGTGAGGTTTCTAGATCTGACATGAATATACTCCTGTTATGGAGTTACAGTATACATTCCTATTTAGAAATCAATGGGCAATATTATACTTTACGTACCCAAATAAAGGTATTACATTGGCTACATAAGGATTTAGCCCATGTCAATTTTATCTCAGCCACAATTTCACAATGAAGCCGCTGCCTATAAGTGGGTTGAAGCCCGCGTTTGGCCGGAAGGCCCGAACTGCCCTCATTGCGGCGGTGTAGAGCGCATTGGCAAGATGGAAGGCAAGTCAACTCGCATGGGTGTCTACAAGTGCTACCAGTGCCGCAAGCCCTTCACTGTGAAGGTCAACACTGTGTTTGAAAGCAGCCATGTTAAGTTGCACCTTTGGTTACAGGCAATGTTCCTTATGGCTTCGTCAAAGAAGGGCATTAGCTCAAATCAATTGCATCGCACCCTTGGCGTTACTCTGAAAACCGCTTGGTTTATGTCGCACCGCATCCGTGAAGCAATGCGCGTTGTTGGCATTGAACCAATGGGCGGTGAAGGCTCAATCATTGAGGCCGATGAAACCTATTTCGGCGATAAAGAACTTGTCACCAAGCGCACCAAAAAGGGTAAGAGCGGTCTATCTGGCAAGCGGTCGGTTGTTGCTCTTGTTCAGCGTAACGGCAAGGCTCGATCTTTCTATGCTCCACAAATCAACAAGCTCACCATAAACCAAATCATTTCAGAAAACTTGCTTCCTGCTACTCGTTTACATACCGACGAAAGCCGCCTGTACAGCGATGTTTTGCAAATGGTTAATCAACATCAAACTGTTAATCACCGGAAC
>JANOUE010000038.1:0-32341 GCA_031416755.1 Hyphomicrobiales bacterium | reverse complement strand
CCATTTGAAGTGCTGGGTAAAACCACCGCCCTTATGCATAACCACGCACGCCAGTGGCAACGCCCAAGTTTTTTCACGCGCTTCACGTGGGATTTTGAAACCGCCTTAGGCCAACACAAACCACATTGGGGCCATTGGCGCGACGGCATAGGTGTTGATGCCGGGAAGCAAAAACTATTTGCCCGCACTGTAGCTGCCATCGGCAAACGTCTCCAAGCCTACGGTAAATCAAATGAACGCTTCGGCCTCATCCATTGCGATTTGCGCCTTGCCAATTTGTTGATTGATGGCAGCGCGGTAAAAGTGATCGACTTTGATGATTGCGGCTTCGGTTGGTATATGTATGACGCGGCAACGCCAGTGTCATTTTATGAACATGAACCCAAAGTGCCAGACCTGATCGAAGCGTGGAAAACCGGATATCGCAAAGCCGGAGCTCTCAGCGCCGATGATGAAAATGAAATTCCCACCTTCATCATGTTCCGCCGCTTATTACTGGTCGCTTGGATTGGCTCACATGCCGAAACTGACCTAGCCAAATCAATGGGTGTTGCCTACACGCAAGGGACCGCGAGCTTATGTGATGATTATTTGGCGAAGGTTTCTTAACTCCACTCGGTCTTCCCCGCACTTGCCGAAATGACGGCGAAATGTTTCTACTTTCCAACCCGCTCCATATATTGCGCAAGACCTTTGATCTGCTCCAGCCAACTCTTCAAAACTTTCGCGTCACGTGGCGCAGCAAGCACGCCAGCAGCAAACTCTCCGCGCGCCAAAGTTTCAGCTGCAATTGAAACTGGAACCGAAACCAAGCGAGCCATCGCCGTGCCGTGAGCGTCTCCCCAAGCATCCATGCACCATGTCTCATGGAAAACTGACTTGCCTTCGCGTTCTGCTTTGAGAGAAACAAAAAGCACCACACGGTCAGGCTCGCCTGGTGCATAGGAATTTTCTTTCAAAAACTCTGCCGCCATCTCTGCCAAACGCGCATCGCCCGATGGGCCGGACAAAGTTTCAATCTCGCGAAACACCGGTGCCCACGCATCAGCCCAGCCATTCAAGCGAATGGTGCCACGCACGAAATCGCGCAGCTTCCAATTTTTGTCGAAATGATAATCTTCCATGAACGGATATGAATCGCGGTTTGGATAAACTTCAAAACTCTCAGGCGTGGGCAGTGGCGCATCATAAGCCGTAATCGCATCCCAAGGCCGCGCCGCTTTCAGTTCTTTGAAATTCCGCAAACTGCGCGAAGGTGACCGCAAAGCTTTCAGCACGCCAAGCGGCGCCCAACTGAATTTATATTTGAACGCATTGGGAATTTTGGGCACACCGCCACAATAAGACGTGAAGCTGATCACATTATCTGGATGAAAAGCAGCACTCGCTTTATATCTCCCCACCAAATCATGCGCCATCAAGTGGTCTATGCCGGGGTCTAGTCCCACCTCATTGACCGATACGAGCCCACCGGCTTTAAACTCTGGTTCTAACGCACGCATCTCCGGCGAGATGTAAGATGATGATACAAAATTCGCACCACGCGTTAAGCAAGCCTTCGCAATGTTCACATGTTGGTCAACTGGCAACATTGAAATTGCAATGTCTCCAGGTTGCAAAGCTGCCGACAATGCATCGAGTGAGAATGCGCGAATATCTTGGGTGAGATCGCCCACAACTTCGTGCGCTTTTTCAACAGTGCGGTTCCAAACCACCACCTTGTGGCCATTGGCCAACAAGCGCCGCAAGCCCGGGCCAGAGGATAAACCAGTGCCGCACCAATGAATTGTCATGTTCTCAAACCCTTTAGTGAATTTACAAAAAACTCTTGCGCAACGCCCCAAACACCCGAGTCCAAATTGTTCAATGTTAAAAGCGACGGCAATAATTGTCTGGCATAATCCACACTGCTTTCGACGGGCAAAAGCGAAGGTAAATTATCAATGGCCGTCACATCCAGCGGTGGCTGATCATGCACACGCAAAGCCGGGGCAGCCCAATCCGTCACGCGGTTATAAACTTTGATCGGCGAAAATTCGGAACCAGGATCGCAAGCAATATCGCCGATCACCGTTAATTTTCGCGGCGCTGCTTTCGCTGAGGCAGGCACAAAAACCGGACAGCCGGGCCGCGCCAAAATACAATTCAGAAAAATCTCATGCTCTAGAATTTCTGGAAAGGGTCCACCCGTTGCCGTCTCGGCCAGATCCCATTTTGTAACGTTCACATTTAATGCAGAGCAAAGGTCAGAAGCGCCAGCGCCGACGCGACCCAACGCACCGATAACAATTGCACGAGGCCGTTTCGCGTTCCCAAGTTCGCGCTCTAAGTCAGCCAACAAAGCAGCTTTTCCAGAATATTTTGAAACAGCTCCGGCAACTTCACCGCGCTGCTGTGCCGCCCAGCATTTGAGCGAAAGTGCGGCCCCGGCATAGCCCGCCCAATAGCCAAAGGCGGCAACGCGGCGTCCGTTTTCATCAAGCAAATATTCCAAATCATAAAGCGTGCCACCGCCAGCTTGAAAGCGTTTGAGCAATATCTGCCCTGATGGTTGGCCTTTATAAGCATGGCCAAACATAATGTGCCGGTGGCTGAGGGCACTGCCATCTTCTGGCAATTCCTTGAGTCCAAAAACTATCGCATCAGCAGGGGCGTGCTGCCAAGAATTTTCTGGCACAATGGCACAGCCCGCCGCTTCATAACCTTCAATGCCAATGGCCCGAACGGAACTTCGTTCAACCGTAACCTTGATGCCTGTTTTGATCAGCGCCGCCGCACCATCAGGTAACAATCCGACGCGCTCTTCATTGGGCCGTTGTTCAGCCCTCACCCATAAATGTGTCATGGCGCTTCTATAAACCGTGAATTGACGATTGACCATCGCTCTCTGATGTCGCTATCAATTCAGTTCAAGTGAGGATGTGAAATGACAAGTGTTGCACTGTTTGGCGCTGGTGGAAAAATGGGGCAACGCCTGTCTCAAAATATGGTGGGCTCAATTTACGAAGTGCGCCACGTGGAAGTGAGTGAAGCAGGCCAAGCCCGCGTCAAAGCTAATTTTGGTGCTGACTGTTGGTCGCCTGATGATGCCATTAAGGCTGCGGATATCGTGGTGCTCGCAGTGCCAGATACGGCCATTGGAAAAGTTGCATCGACACTCGTGCCTAAATTGACTGCTGGCACCATGGTGATGATTTTGGATGCCGCCGCCGCTTACGCAGGCCACATGCCCAAGCGCGATGATTTAACTTATTTTGTAACCCACCCCTGCCACCCCCCAATTTTCAATGATGAAACCGATATGGCAGCCAAACGCGATTTCTTTGGCGGAGTTAAAGCCAAACAACACATCGTTTCTGCCCTTATGCAAGGGCCGGAATCCGATTATGCAAAGGGCGAAGCCCTTGCCAAAACCATCTGGGCTCCAGTCATGCGCTCACACCGAGTTACTGTCGATCAAATGGCGCTGTTAGAACCCGGTCTTTCAGAAACCCTTTGTGGTTCCTTGCTTGCGGTGATGGGTGAGGCCTTGGATGAAGTGGCACGGCGCGGTGTTCCGCGTGAGGCCGCTCGCGATTTTCTGTTGGGTCACATGAATGTTTTGGCCGCCGTCATTTTCAAAGAAACCGAAGGTGTGTTTTCCGATGCCTGCAACAAAGCTATCGAATTCGGTAAACCAATATTAATGCGCGATGACTGGAAACGCATTTTCGATGAAGACGAAATTGCGGCAAGCATTAAGCGAATAACATAAAATGGGTGAGTTGCGCGGTGCTCTCGTCGGCTGTGGTTTCTTCGCAATTAATCATTTGCATGGCTGGCGCGATTGTTCAGGCGCAAGTATCGCCGCACTTTGCGATCAGAGTGCAGAGCGTTTGCAGGTTGTGGGAGATCAATTCGGGATCGCTGCACGTTTCTCAGATGCGCGCGAAATGTTAGAATCAGTGAAGCCCGATTTTGTCGATATCGCCACCACAGTTGCAAGCCATCGCAGTTTAGTGGAACTGGCTGCCGAACTCAGAATTCCCGTCATATGCCAAAAGCCATTTGCAAAAAATCTTGCTGATGCAAATGCTATGATTACAGCCTGTGAGAAAGCCAACGTGCCGCTGATGGTGCATGAAAATTTCCGCTGGCAATCAGCCATCATGAAAGTGAAAGAGGTTTTGCAGTCAGGCAAAATCGGCAATGCATTCTGGGGCCGTATCTCATTTCGTTCGGCCTATGATGTGTTCTCAGGCCAACCTTACTTGGCAGAGGGCGAACGTTTCATCGTTGAAGACCTCGGCATTCATGCAATTGACGTTGCGCGTTTCCTGTTGGGCAACGCAACCAACGTCTCCGCCCGCATCACCCGCGTGAACCCCAACATCAAAGGCGAAGACGTGGCCACCATCTTGCTTGATCACGGGGGTGGCTGCGCATCGATTGTCGATTGTTCATACGCCAGCCTGCGCAAAGCCGAAGCTTTTCCAGAAACACTGATTGAAATTGATGGATCGCTGGGGACATTGCAATTGATACAAGGCTACAAATTATCAGTCACTACCGCGAGTGGAACCACCTGGAGCGATGTTTCGCCACCGCTATTGCCATGGGCCTCACAGCCTTGGCACAATATTCAAGAAAGTGTGGCATTGATTCAGCAACACTGGGTCGATTGCCTGCGCACTGGCGCTGAGCCCGCAACTTCTGGCCGCGATAATCTGCAAACCCTTGCCCTTGTCGAAGCGGTATACGAAAGTGCGAGAACTTTAAAAACTGTTGAGATTGCTGATCTGCTGCGTGTCAAATAAAGGGCATGTCCCCGAAGGCTTGTGCGACACAATTCCAAGAACTCCGCACCGCCAAACGCACATCGATTAGATCAGGAAGATCTGGCGCACGCTCCGGCTCTTGGTGAAATTTGCGTTTCAACCGCAAGGGCAATTCCAGCGTCAATGGAATTTCAGGTCGAAATTTCAGTTTCGCAAGGATGGCCGCGTAATCTAACTCGCCTTTCCCGATAGCCACATAGCGCCAACCGCCATCAACTTGCACAACATCCTTGAGATGTGCATGGCACATAAAGGGCAGGGCGTAATCGATATCTGTTTCTGGCCGCACTGCGCCTTCGGTGCAAGTCAATGCATTGGCGGTATCATAATTCATGCGCAGTGATTTCGAGTTAAATGAATTTACCAGCTCAGATCCGCTTTTTCCATCCACCATCAAATTGCCAATGCCATTGCCCGGATTTTCCAACGCAATAAACACACCCAAATTTTCTGCAAGTTTCAGATTGTCTGCGATAACTCTTTGTAGCTCTTGCCTGCGCTCGACGGTGGTTGCATTGGTGATCACATAATTGGCACCAATGCCTGCAGCAAACCGAATGCGCCGCGCCATCATCTCGCCAGCTTCGGCATTGCCACTGTCCATATGGGCTGAAATTGCTGCGGCCCGCAACCCATGCTGCACCAATTTATGTCGCAACGTGGACGAGGCAGAATCAGAAAAATCGGCCTCATCAAAAATCATATAGCCCTTGATGTAAGCAGGCTCAACCAAGCCAATGCCAATCTCTGCCAATTCAGCAAATGCAACGTCAATAGCATAACCATCATAAGCAACTGTAGAAACACTAATCTGCCGATTGGTAATATTAGAACCCAACATTATCGCCGCCCTTCAAAGCCAAAATTTTTCGGGCCTCATCAGGTGTCGCAATCTCCAAGCCCAACTCTTCAATGATGCGGCGGATTTTCAAAACCTGTTCAGCATTCGACCTGGCAAATTTGCCCTTTCCAATGTAAAGACTATCTTCCAAACCCACCCGCACATTGCCACCCATTAAAGCTGCTTGCGTGCAGAAATTCATTTGGTGGCGGCCCGCCGCAAGCACCGACCACTTATAATCATCGCCAAATAACCTATCGGCAGTTTCTTTCATAAACATCAAATTGCGCAGATCAGCGCCAATTCCGCCCAAGATTCCGAAAATCATTTGGATGAAAAAAGGCGGCTTGATAGCGCCCTTGTCGACAAAATGCGCAAGGTTATAAAGATGCCCAACATCATAACACTCATGCTCAAAACGCGTGCCATGGGCCTCTCCTAATTCTTTAAGTATGCGCGCTATATCTCTGAATGTGTTGCGAAAAATAAAATCATCAGTGCCGCGCAAATAGGGCTCTTCCCAAGAATGTTTCCAGGTTTTATGGCGCTCTGCCAATGGAAAAATTCCAAAATTCATGCTGCCCATATTCAGCGAACACATTTCTGGCCTGGCTGCGAGCGGAGCTTGCAGCCGCTGATCGACTGTCATGTTCAAGCCGCCGCCGGTTGTAATATTTACCACAGCATTGGTGCTTTGCTTGATGCGCGGCAGAAAATCCATGAACACTTTCGGGTCAGGTGTTGGTCTGCCATCAATTGGATCACGCGCATGCAAATGCAAAATCGCGGCACCGGCTTGTGCTGCTGCGATTGCCTGATCAGCTATCTGATCTGGAGTGATTGGCAATGCATCCGACATTGTGGGCGTGTGAATGCCGCCAGTGATAGCCACAGAAATAATAACTTTGCCTGCCATAAACTTCCCTCCGCTCGTGCCTTACATTATTGTGCTACGTGAAGATTGGCAAAATTGCATACTTCACTCAATAACGCGCTATCATTTGATGGCTGGATGCAAAATATAGCCGAACGTGAGTAACCGGCACTTCATTGAGCCAAGTTGTACGTTCAGCCAGAAATAGTGGCTCACCAACTTGAGTTTTCAAATGCTCTGAAGTTTTTGCATCGGCGGCTGTCGCCGAAAATCGCACTTCGGCATTTGTATACGGAACTTCAGAGACAAGCCATTCATTTGGTCCCGTAACACTGAAATTGGCCTCTTCTGCACGCGGCACCGCAGCTAAATTAATCCACCTGTTCTCAAACTGATAAGGCTTTCGATTGGCCAAATGCAGGCATTCAAGGTGACGCAGACGTGTATCAGCATCAAGGCCCAATCGCGATTGCAACCACTTAGGAGCCTTTCCCACAGTGCTTGCAATAAGTTTGTAACGATATTCAGCTCCCCTTGCTTCGACCTCGACTCGAACCAAAGGGATTTCAAATGTTACTTGCCTGATCGGGGCCAATTTCACGCGGCTGCCACCTTTGCGGCGGCGTTCGATGATGCCATCATCCGATAATTCTTGCATGGCGCGGTTCACTGTGGCGCGGGCACAGCCAAACAGGGTGGCCAATTCCACCTCTCCCGGCAGCAGTGAACCGGGCCCCCATTCATTGCTGCGGATGCGACGAAAAACGTCGCGCTTCACATCGCGAAAACCAAACTTCACGCTCATGTTGTAGCTAACAATTCTTTGATGGCCATCCGGTAATTTTTGACAATGCGCTCGTGCGCAAAATGCCTCCCGTCACGGACAACATGTCGTCCAGCTGACCACACATCGCTGACCACTGAATCTTTTGCGGCAAACACCAGCCCATCAAGCAGTTGTTCTGATTTCAAAGCACACAGCGCAGGCCTTGCGCTATCGATAGCCACCAGATCGGCGAGGTGGCCGATGCGAATTTCACCAGAGTTGCGACCAAGCGCCTTGGCACCGCCGCGCGCCGCACCAAGATAAAGCGTCGCACCAACCGAACCTGCACCTATAACCATCACGTTGCGCGCCACATCGCGCAGGCGCTGCGAATATTCGAGGGTGCGAAGCTCTTCCGTGAGTGAAATGTTTACGTTGGAGTCTGATCCAACCCCGAATGCGCCGCCAGCATTGAGATAGCCAGGCCCGTTAAATGGTCCGTCGCCGAGATTGGATTCTGTGATCGGGCAAAGGCCAGCCACAGCGCCCGATTTTGCCATGTCTTTGGTTTCGTCATCAGTCATGTGCGTGGCATGGACAAGACACCAATTGCTGTTGAGTTCAAAATTTTGCAACAACCATTCAACCGGGCGCGCACCCAACCAATTTTGAATATCACTAACTTCTTTGGGCTGTTCAGCGATGTGCATGTGTATCGGTCCCGATTTGCGCTGGGCCAGTGCCGCTTTCAAATCAGCAGGCGATGTCGCGCGCAGGGAATGCGGGGCCATGCCAATGTGGGCGTCTTGCGGCAGATGTTTTAATCCATCGCGAACGCGGTCGTGCAATTTCAAATAGCGTTCGACATTATTGCCAAAGCGCAGCTGGCCTTCTGACAATGTGGCCTCACCCGCACCACCATAAGTGTAAAGCACGGGAAGGTGCGTGAGCCCTATGCCTGTCACCGTCGCTGCTGCAAAAATCTGATTAGAGAGTTCTGCAATATCATCGTAAGGAACACCTCCACTTTGGTGATGTACATAATGGAACTCGCCCACGGCAGCATATCCAGATTCTTGCATTTCCATAAACACCAGCGCAGCGATAGCTTGGATTTGGTCAGGCGTGATGCAGTTGACGAAGCGATACATCAGGTCACGCCAGGTCCAGAAACTATCACGGCCTGCGGCTCGAAATTCAGTCATGCCCGCCATCGCGCGTTGAAAGCTGTGGCTGTGCAAGTTGCAAAGGGCAGGCAGAAGCGTGTCAACCACCGTGTCCGACAGTTCAGCTTTGGTGTTTGGCGTAACCGCTTTGATGATGCCAAATTCTATGCCAAGGCGCACGTTTTCAACCCATCCTGTTTGCAGCAAAGCGCGATTGGCGAAAATCAAAACCACTATCTCCTCATTTTATGTATAGACATAATAATTCAATTTTGCTAAGAAGCAAGCCTCATTCGAACTGAGGCAACCCAGTGCAAAACCAAATTCTAACCGACATTAAAGTGGCCACCATGGTGGGTGGCTATGGCCTTATTGAAAAGGCTGCCCTTGCTGTGCTGGATGATCACATTGCTTGGGTTGGCTCTGAAGCTGACCTTCCGCCGCAATTTTCGGCTGTCCCAAAAGTCTCTTTTCAGGGGCGGCTGGTAACGCCCGGTTTAATCGACTGCCACACCCATGTGGTGTATGGGGGCAACCGTGCTGCCGAATTTGAAATGCGGCTGAAGGGCGCAACCTATGAAGAGGTGGCGCGTGCTGGCGGCGGCATTGTTTCAACTGTAAAGGCCACGCGCAATGCATCGGTAGAAGAACTCACGGCCGGCGCTTTGCCCCGAATTGATGCCATGGTGGCAGAAGGTGTTTGTGGGATTGAAGTGAAGTCGGGCTATGGACTCGATATTGAAACTGAACTTCGCATGTTGCGAGCTGCTCGCGCGCTTGCAAAGTTGCGGCCCGTTCGAATTGTTACAAGCTTTCTGGGCGCCCATGCAGTGCCCTCCGAATATAAAAATAACAGCGACGCCTATCTTGATAATGTCTGCATTCCAGCATTGCGCTTGGCCTATGCAGAAGGCTTGGTTGATGCGGTCGATGGGTTTTGTGAAGGCATTGCTTTTTCGCCAGCGCAGATCGCCCGCCTATTTGCTGTAGCAAAAACATTAGGACTTCGCGTGAAACTCCATGCCGAACAGCTTTCAAATTTAGGCGGTGCAAAACTTGCCGCAAGTTACGGCGCACTCTCTGCTGATCATCTTGAATATCTTGATGAGGAGGGGGTTGAAGCCCTTTCCAAAGCAGGCACTACGGCAGTCATCCTTCCCGGCGCATTTTATACGCTTCGAGAAAAACAAGTGCCGCCAATTGCACTCTTGCGCAAACATCATGTGCCAATGGCGCTTTCGACAGATTGCAATCCAGGCTCATCACCCATGACATCGCTTCTCTTGGCAATGAACATGGGCTGCACATTATTTCAAATGACGCCCGAGGAAGCGCTGCTTGGAGTGACGGCGCATGCTGCGCGCGCCCTCGGCTTAAAAGATTGCGGCTTAATCGCAAGTGGCATGCGCGCTGATCTGGCAATTTGGAATATCGAACATCCCGCAGAACTTGCATATCGCATTGGCTTTAACCCACTTCATTTACGCCTGTATGGAGCAC
The DNA here is from genome assembly GCA_031416755.1 of Hyphomicrobiales bacterium. GTDB lineage: Bacteria > Pseudomonadota > Alphaproteobacteria > Rhizobiales > Aestuariivirgaceae > Aestuariivirga. The sequence continues at coordinate 22,377 of JANOUE010000038.1, read as the reverse complement.
CATTTTGATCACGCTCACACCCGGCCAAGTCAAACTCGTTGATCTCGAAGGCATCTATTGGAACGAGCTACCGGTAAAACTCCACAGCTCATGCCACCCTGCCATCATGGCGGCGCAAGCTAAAATCGTTGCAGCGGCCTCAGGCAAGAGTGCTGTTTATGGTGTGAACACTGGCTTTGGAAAATTGGCCAGCGTTAAGATCGAAGCCAAAGATACCGCAACTCTGCAACGCAATTTAATTCTTTCACACTGCTGTGGCGTGGGCTCGCCAATCTCGCGCCGCCATGCCCGCCTCATGATGGCATTGAAGCTTTTTAGCTTGGGCCGCGGGGCATCAGGAGTGCGTCTTGAAATTATAGCTTTGCTCGAAGCAATGTTAGAAAAACATGTGACACCAGTAATCCCGGCGCAAGGCTCGGTCGGAGCCTCAGGTGATTTGGCCCCGCTTGCCCATATGGCAGCTGTGATGATGGGCCATGGCGAAGCTGAGTTTGCGGGTAAAACCATATCCGGAGGTGAAGCGCTAGCAAAGGCAGGTCTGCAGCCCATTGTGCTGGGCGCCAAGGAAGGCCTTGCACTGATTAACGGAACGCAGTTCAGCACAGCTTTTGCACTGGCCGGATTATTCGGCGCGTGGCGTGCCGCGCAATCTTGTTTGGTAACCTCAGCACTTTCAACTGATGCCATCATGGGTTCCACGGCACCGCTCCAGCCTGAAATTCACACACTTCGCGGTCATGCCGGACAAATTGCAGCCGCCAGTGCCATGTCAGATTTGCTCGAAGGTTCAGAAATTCGCGCCAGCCATTTAGTGGGTGATGCCAGAGTGCAAGACCCTTATTGCATTCGCTGCCAACCGCAAGTGACCGGCGCTGCCATGGATGTGTTGCGCATGGCCGCAACCACTTTAGAAATTGAAGCCAATGCCGCAACCGATAATCCGCTGGTGCTGATTGATGCTGACATGATTGTGTCAGGCGGGAATTTTCATGCCGAGCCCGTGGGCTTTGCAGCAGATATGATTGCCCTTGCGATTGCCGAAATTGGTGCAATTGCGCAGCGCCGTGTGGCTTTGATTGTTGATCCGGTATTAAATTTCAAACTGCCACCTTTTCTAACGCCAAATCCCGGCTTGAATTCCGGCTACATGATTGCAGAAGTAACAACGGCCGCCCTGATGAGCGAGAACAAACATCTGGCTAATCCGTGTGTAACAGACAGCACGCCCACCAGCGCCAACCAAGAAGATCACGTGAGCATGGCTGCCCATGGTGCACGGCGCTTAGGGCCAATGGTTGATAATCTCAATCACATCTTAGGTGTTGAACTTCTTTGTGCGGCCCAAGGCATTGAATTTCGCGCCCCCTTAAAAACCAGCGCAGCATTGGCGCGCGTTGTTTCGAGATTGCGCCAAGATGTGTTGACCCTTGGCGAGGATCGTTACCTGGCACCCGATCTTGCACAAGCCGCAATTCTTGTAGCTTCTGGTGAAATCACCCGTGCTGCGCGCATAAAACTTCCAAGTTTGGAATCATAAAAATGGATAACCCACGCCACAATGCCCGCGACGTTTTTCCCGCCACCGGAACCAGCATCACCGCCAAAAGCTGGCTCACTGAAGCGCCCATGCGCATGTTGATGAATAATCTTCATCCTGATGTGGCCGAAAATCCGCATGAGCTTGTGGTCTATGGCGGCATCGGCCGCGCAGCCCGCACCTGGGCCGATTTCGATAAGATCGTGGCTACCTTGAAAGATTTAGAAGACGATGAAACTCTTGTGGTGCAATCAGGCCGCGCCGTCGCAGTCGTGCGCACCCATGTCGATGCACCACGCGTGTTGATTGCCAATTCAAATCTGGTTCCGCGCTGGGCCACGTGGGATCATTTCAACGAACTCGATAAAAAAGGCCTTATGATGTATGGCCAGATGACTGCGGGTTCCTGGATTTACATTGGCACCCAAGGCATTGTGCAAGGCACATATGAAACTTTCGCCGAGGCCGGTCGCCAACATTACCATGGTTCACTGAAGGGCAAATGGATTTTAACCGGTGGCCTTGGTGGCATGGGTGGTGCGCAGCCGCTCGCTGCGGTGATGGCAGGGGCTTGCTGTCTCGCGGTTGAATGCGATGAAACCCGCATCGATTTTCGCATCCGCACGCGCTATGTGGATGCCAAAGCCAAGACCCTTGATGAAGCTTTGGCGCTGATTGCAGAATGGACATCCAAAGGAGAGGCAAAATCAGTAGGACTTCTGGGCAATGCAGCTGATGTGTTTCCCGAATTGGTCAAGCGCATGAACCAAGGCAGCGCGCGTCCTGATATAGTGACCGATCAAACCTCCGCACATGATCCACTGAATGGTTATTTGCCGCAAGGCTGGACCGTGGCTGAAGCCAAAGCCAAACGCGAAAGTGATCCTAAAGCGGTAGAAAAAGCGGCACGTGCCTCGATACGCACCCATGTCGCAGCCATGGTGGATTTCTGGAATGCAGGTGTACCCACATTGGATTACGGCAACAACATTCGCCAAGTGGCCAAGGATGAAGGCCTGGAAAACGCCTTCGCATTCCCAGGTTTCGTGCCCGCCTATATTCGGCCTCTCTTCTGCAAAGGCATTGGGCCCTTCCGCTGGGTAGCACTTTCTGGCGATCCAGAAGATATTTACAAAACTGATGCAGCGATGAAAAAGCTATTCCCTGAAAATGCCCATTTGCATCGTTGGCTGGATATGGCGGCTGAACGTATTGCCTTCCAAGGTCTGCCCGCCCGCATTTGCTGGATCGGTTTGGGAGATCGTCACCAGGCCGGATTGATGTTCAACGAAATGGTTAAATCGGGCGCGTTAAAAGCCCCCATCGTCATTGGCCGTGATCACCTCGATGCAGGCTCCGTTGCTTCCCCCAACCGAGAAACCGAAAGCATGATTGATGGCTCTGATGCTGTATCAGATTGGCCCTTGTTGAATGCCTTGGTCAACACCGCGTCGGGTGCCACATGGGTGAGCCTCCATCACGGCGGTGGCGTTGGCATGGGCTACTCACAACATGCCGGTGTGGTAATTGTAGCCGACGGCACGGATGCTGCGGCAAAACGCATTGAACGTGTATTGTGGAACGACCCAGCGTCTGGGGTGTGGCGTCATGCTGATGCTGGCTATGGTTCAGCAATTGAATGCGCGAAAGTTCAAGGCCTGCGCTTGCCAACAATCCTTGGAAACTAAAGTGCAGTGATGTTTACGGGGCATTGCAAACAACCTGCACTTCTGTGGGGTCATTGCCCGGTTATTTCCTTATAGGCCAATATCATCTGCCGAGCATTATCGACGTCTGGCTGGCGCTTGCCGCTTTCGATTTCGAAGCCAAGCTCCACAACAAGTTGGTTCATGGGAGCGGCCCGGCCATGTTTACGCAGCATGTCAACAACCCAGCCGTTCACCTCCTGAACCTCGGCGCGGCGGCCCTTTCGCCAATCTTGCAATGATGTAACCAGAGTATCTGGCCTCGAGAACGTTTTCAAAACCTCGTCGAAAATCTGATCGACATAGCGTTCCGGATGATTGGTGGTCACAGCTGGCATGCCAATAATAGGGATGATCTTGGCACCATCTTCGAGCGCTGCCTGCATTGCTTCATATCCTGCCAGACGCATGACTTCTAACATGCCCGGAAAGCGCGCGGCGTCATTGAGTGGCAAGTTGACAATGGCGGACGGGATAAGTTCAGCGGCGTTAACGACGAGCTTCATCCATTTTGCTGAACGAATATCATCCATAACTTCCACCCGCCCAGAATGACGCAATAGCTTGGCCACGCCTTCGACGCGTGGTTGGGTTTTTGGATCAAGTGCACCCAAAGCAAACCAAGACTCTTCATGATCATTTTGTCGGTTAGTGATGCCGGGCACCCACATATTTGAGGCAATTTCAATGACCGCGCCAATAGTGCGTTCACGGCCAAGAATTCCAGCAATGTCTTCATGTGTCATACCGTTCTGCAAACCGACGATCAATCCATCTGCGGCCAAAACCGGCTTGATCATCTCGCAAGCCCATTTGGTGTCATAGGCCTTCACAACAAGAAAAACGATATCGAATGGCTCTTTGATTTCCGCTATTTGGCAAAGGTGCAGCGCTGGAACTGCAACGTTGATTTGGCGGGCTGGCAAATTAACAGTGATCCCATTCTTGCGAATAGCTTCGATGTGATCCGGCCATTGGTCAATAAATGTAACATCCAAGCCAGCCATAGCAAAATCGGCTGCAATGGAAGCGCCCTGTGCGCCTGTTCCAAGAAAAGCGATGCGCGGTCCAGCTTCTGTGTTCCAACTCATATTTTAACTCCTGTTGCATTAGCTTCACGCACCAAAACGAAGAAGTCCTCTTCGCCATGTCCGCGCTCGATGCTGTTCTGGTATATCTGTTGGATGTGCGTGCCCAGCGGCAAAGGCTTGGATGCCGCTGCGAGGAGCAGATCTAAATCCTTTTTCAACATTGCCAAACTTGCTGCTGCTTTATAATCATCCTTGATGATCATATCGGTTTTGTAGCCGATAAGCGGTGAAGCAACCACGCTTTGATTGATGACGGAAAGCATTGTGGCATTGTCAAGCCCTCCATCTCGGCCGAATGCCAAAGCTTCGGCGAGCAGTGCCGAAGTGGCCGCAACCATAGAATTGAGCACGAGCTTCAGAAAGCGGGCTTCTTCAGCTTTACCAACATGAAAGGCTTTGCGCGTGAACGCAGCAAAAACCGGGGCCATGGTTTGAAAGGTGGCATTTGGGCCAGAGACGATTGCAGTCAATGTTCCAGCTTGCGCCAAGGCTGTTGAGCCTGAAACCGGTGAACGCAAATAACTTGTACCCTCGAGTAATTTCGCCAGTTTAGCAGAAAGTTGTGGCGATACGGTGCTGATATCAATGAATGTGGCACCAGCTCTGAAATGTCCCCGCGCAGAACCAACAACTTCTTCCAATGCGGCATCATCGGAAACCGACGTGAAAATTACATCTGCATGTGCGACCAACTCTGCCACATTATCATGCACAGTAAAGCCAGCGTCGCGCAGGGTCTTTTGCGCTGCGGCACTGCGACCGAGAGCATGAACTTTGAAGCCAGCATCTTTCAGACGGTGGCAGATGGGCAGGCCCATTTTGCCTGCGCCAATCCAGCCGATAGTTGTTTCAGGAGGGGTCATTGTGCTGCGGCCTCATTTTCTTTTGCCAATCGCGCTATTCTTCCGCGCTCTCGTGCTTCAAAGGTGCGAATGCTCATTCGGTCAAGGAGGTCGATCATTTCCTTCAGGCGGTCACGGACAATGCCTTGGGTGATGAACACCACGCGCGTGCGCTTATCGGCGTCGGGCCATTTGTCGAGCCATGTAAGAGTGTGAAGCAAATGCTGCGCACCTTGGATGACGGCGGGTTTATCAGGTTCTTCCAGAACATGAACAAGGCCCTTCACACGCAACAGACTCGCTCCAAGATTTTGCGAAATTCCGTCGAGCAAAAATTGCAGTTCATCACGCGACAATGGCTTGGTGCGGATCAATACAAAACTTTCAATACCTTTGCTGGCCAGATGAGAATCAACTGTGAGATCTGAAACACGGTCACTATCGCGCTTTTGTCCGTATGTTTCGTAAGAACTGATGCTGAGCCAGCTGCGCGGATCTGCCTTCATATCCGCCGCATCAAAACCAGGCGAAGATAAAAGTTTCGCAATCGCTCCTGTGCTCCAATCAACTGCGGCGATGTTTGCAGTTGGGTTGATGAGCAACAAATTTGCGGTCAGAGTTGCAAGCACTTCCGCCGTATCACCTTCAATCATATCAGCTTTGGTGATCAGAATATCATCGGCCAATGCCACTTGCCGCACAGATTCATCATGGTTAGTAGCAGTGTCTTCCCAGTTCACGGCATCTACAAGTGTGAGCACTCGGCCGACGCGATACAGGCCATCAAGCGTTGGTTCAGACAAAAAGGCCTGCAGCACTGGACCCGGTTCAGCCAGTCCCGATGTTTCAATCACCACATTATCAAAGGCCGGTATCTTTCCGGCTTGGCGATCATAAAATAAATTATTCAGTGTACTGACGAGATCGCTCTTCACAGTGCAGCACAGGCACCCATTTTCCAAAACGATAACGGCATCATTGCTATTGGCATAGAGCTGATGATCAAGTCCCACTTCGCCAAACTCATTGACGATCACAACAGTGCGCGTGAGCTCTGGCGCTTTGAGGGCGCGGTTGATCAAGGTCGTTTTTCCGCTACCTAGAAATCCAGTGACGAGGGTCACTGGAAGGCGCGCAGTCAGCTTTGTGTCAAGAGTCATTGTCTCAGTCTATCAGAAAACTTCGCAGCCCGGCAAACCGCATGAAATCAATCGGTCGGATGGGAAGTTGGTGATGATTTCGCAGCCATCTTTGGTGACCACAACTTCTTCTTCGATGCGCGCCGCCCCTGAACCATCCTCAGCACCTTTCCAGGTTTCAAGCGCAAACACCATGCCTTCTTTCAACGGCGTGTTTTGGCCACGGAACCGCTTCGAGAAAATAGGTCGCTCCCACAACGAGAGGCCAACGCCATGACCATATTGCAACAAGAAAGCTTCTTCTTCATCGCGATATCCAAATTCATGCGCATCGGGCCAGACCGCTGCTACTTCGTCGGGTGTAACACCAGGCCTGATCATATCAATTGAAGCGCTGATCCACTTGGATGCGGTTTCATAGGCATCGACTTGGTGTTTGTTAGGTTCACCGCAAATGAAGGTGCGATAATAGCATGTGCGATATCCGTTGAATGAATGCATGATGTCCAGAAAAATCATATCACCGGGTTGGATCATGCGATCAGAAAAGGTGTGAGAATGCGGGCGACCGCGGCGACCCGACACCGAATTCACACATTCAACGCGCTCAGAGCCCATACGGAACAAGCGGTCATTGGCAATTGCCACCAATTCATTTTCCTTGGTGCCTGGGCGAATGGCCTTGGCGATATCGACATACGTGGCATCCACCATCGAGGCTGCCATTTTTAAGAGTTCAATTTCGTCCGGTGTTTTGATTTCGCGCGCATCGAGCAAAGCTTGCTGGCCATCCACCACCATAATGCCCTCAGCTTCAAGAGCGCGCAACATGCCGAGCTCCATAATGTCAACGCCAAGCGGCTCATTGGCAATGCCATAATGCACCAATGCTTTTTTGATCTGCTTGGCAAAGTCATGTTGCACATTGAGGCCTGGTGGAATAGCGCCTTGCATCGTAGTGATCGGGGCTGCGATATTATCTTTCATCCACGGCGATGAAATGCGTTTGGCTGGCGGTGCTGGATCCCACAAGAAGGGTGAGCCTTCGGCAGGGCACAGTGCATAACGGAAAAATTTATCACGCGCCCATTCACCGATATGAGTTGAAGTGATATAGCGGATATTATCAAAATTGAAGCAGAGCACAGCCCCAAGACCCGCAAATCGAATGGCTTCTTGCGCGCGGCGCAGACGCTCCTTGGAGAGACGCGAATAATCAATACCTTGTTCCCAATCCTTGGCTTGCGCACCGAAGGCTGCGGTTGAATAGGGGCTATTATATTTCATGTTGCTTCTCCCAGCTCTCCGGCCCATTTTTTGGTTTCCAGAGTCTCTTTCAGTTTTGATAAGAATGCGGCGGCGTATGCACCGTCAAATGCACGATGATCAAAGCTTTGCCCAACAGTGCCTATCAAGCGCGGCACAATGGCATCACCGAGATCGGTTGCAATCACCGCGGGTTTTTTGCGAATGGCATCAGTGGAAAGTATAGCCACTTGCGGGGCATTAATGATCGGCGTCGTAAAGCTGGTGCCGAACGCGCCATTGTTGGTGATCGAATATGTGCCGCCGCTCATGTCAGCCGCCGTCATCTTTGCGTTGCGCGCTTTATCAATTTGGCGGTTTATTGCCTTGGCCAAGCCCTGCAATGTATAATCCTGCACGGCATGCACAACGGGCACCACCAAACCATTGTGATTAAGGTCAACAGCAATGCCAAGGTTGATGTCTTGCGACAGAATAAGTGACTGCCCATCGAACCGTGCGTTCACATGTGGGAAGGCTTGCAGTGCGATACACACTGCCCTGGCAATGAATGGCAAATAGGTGAGAGAATTACCAGTCTCGGCTTTGAACCGCTGCTTGTGGCGCGCGCGCACCATTTCGATCTCGGTAAAGTCCACATCAATTGCCTGAAACACATGCGGAATAGTGCGCCAATTTTCAGCGAGCTTTTCGCCGGTACGTCTGCGAATGGTGTTGAGCGTCACCACCTGTCCAGCAGCAAATTTAATCGGAGCGGGCGCGGGCGCGGAAGAGTGCAGTGACGCGGTTAAGCCGCTCACATCTTTTGCTTCAATCTTTCGCAAACCTTTGGCAGCAGTGGCGCGCGCAATCTCGTTCAAATCAAGTCCACGCTCGGCAATCAAGCGCCGCGCCAGTGGCGTAATGCGCAAACCATTGGGACCAAGCGCATTGCCATAATGGGTGATGGGGGTTACCACTTCCTCAAAGGCATTCATCGCCTTGTTTGCTGCGGTATCTGGCGTTGAATTTTCCACCAGCTTAGGTGAAACGGCATCGCCACCAATTACCGCAACAGTCACGCCCACTTTCGCAGTCACCCCATTGCCTATTCTAATCTCGGTAAGCTTGCCCGCAACAGTTGCCTCAACTTCAACTGTCACTTTATCGGTTTCGACCTCGAATAGGCGATCCCCAATTTTGACGTCATCGCCCACCGCTTTGAACCAAGTGAGGATTTTGCCTTCAGCAACCGTTTCGCCCAATTGCGGCATTATGATTGTGTCGGTCATGGCTTAACCGTTCATCACGCGAATGATTTTATCAACAATGCGTGCCGCATTTGGCAGGGCCAAATCTTCCAAGTGATCAGCAGCTGGCAACGGAATATGTGGCGTGGTGATGCGCACAATCGGGCCATTGAGATTCCAGAAACCTTCATCAGCAACAATCGACGCAATCTCAGCACCCCAACCCAACAGGCGCGGATTTTCTTCAACCGTAAAAAGACGACCAGTTTTGGCAACCGAGCCGAGAATAGTTTGCGTGTCCAGCGGGACCAGTGAACGGACATCGACAACTTCCGCATCGATGCCATGGTCGCGCGCCAGAATTTCAGCCGCTTCCATCGCCCGGTGTACCATCATGGCCAGCGCCAAAATGGTGCAGTCTTTGCCTTTGCGTAATATTTTTGCCGTGCCAAGCGTATCGACAATCTCACCATCTGGCACTTCACCCTTAGTAGAATAGAGCGCCTTATGTTCGTGGAAGATCACGGGATTATTGTCGCGGATTGCGGCGGCCATCAAACCGACCACATCAACTGGCGAGGAGGGGGCCACAACTTTGAGGCCGGGGATCATCATGGTCCAGTTCTCAACGGACTGCGAATGCTGCGCACCAAAGCGCACACCAGCGCCATTGCCAGTGCGAATAACCAGCGGACATCTAATTTGCCCGTTGGTCATGTAAGCGATCTTCGGCATTTCATTGGCAATGTAATCAAAACATACTGCGATGAAATCTGAGAACATAATTTCAGCAATGGGGCGAAGGCCGGTCATGGCCGCACCCATGGCTGCTCCCAATATGGCCTGTTCAGAAATCGGCGTATCACGCACCCGCAACGGCCCGAATTTTTCGTAAAGCCCAGCCGTGGCTTTGAACACACCGCCCGCTTTGCCAATGTCTTCGCCAAGGAATACAACATTCTTGTCGCGTTCCATCTCTTGGCTAATGCCGCGGATCACGGCATCACGATAGCTTAGTTCCGCCATGCCCAGCCTCCATCAGCATAAACATCGGCAGTGAGCAATTCTGGAGGGCAAGCGGGCGAGGCTTTGCAAAGTTCAGTTGCGTGTTCAACTTTGCGCATACTTTCTTCTTCAATGGTTTTAATCTGGGCGTCAGTAAAGCCAAAATCTTTCATGCGTTGTTTATAAACGATGATAGGGTCACGCTCTTTCCATTTTTCCAGTTCGCCTTCAGGACGGTATTTTCCTGGGTCAGCACGAGAGTGGCCAGAGTGACGATAGGTGAGGCACTCGATCATCGATGGACCTCCACCATTGCGGGCTTTTTCGATTGCGGCATTGGCGCTGCGATAGACCACATCCGCATCATTGCCATCGATGACAATTTTTTCGAGACCATAAGCCGAAGCGCGATCACCAGCTGGGTTGTGCACGGCGGTCACTTCATGAATTGGCGTATATTCCATATAGAGATTATTCTCGCAGACAAACACCACAGGCAGTTTCCAAACTACTGCGAAATTTAAGGCTTCGTGAAATGCTCCGATATTTGTGGTGCCATCGCCGAAGAAACAAACCGACACATCTTTCTCACCGAGATATTGCGCGCGCCAAGCAGAGCCACACGCAATCGGCAAATGTGCGCCGATGATGGCATAGGAACCCATCACACCATGCTCAACCGATGTGAGGTGCATTGAACCACCCTTGCCACGCATCAAACCAATATCGCGTAGCATCAATTCACCGAGCATGGCTTCCATGGGCACACCGCGCGCAAGGGTGTGCGCATGGCCGCGATAGGTGCAAAAACTTTTATCACCCTTTTGCATGGCCACGCCAAAGCCTGCCGCAATAGCCTCTTGACCCAGCGATAAATGGCTGGTGCCCTTGATCAGGTTTTGTAAAAACAAATCATATGCGCGCTTTTCGCAGTCACGAATTTCCACCTGCTTGCGCCAAAGCTCCAGCCGCTTTTCTGTGCCGATATCATCATTCTCTTGGCCAGCCAATTTTTTTTTCTGAGCAGTCATGGAGAGCTCTTCACGTTTCAATTATTGCACACCTTGCCAAATTCAAAAGCATGCGTGACTCGAAAAATTATCAAAATGAGAATTTTTAGTAATTTCAAAAGACAGGGTTTGGATAGGATGTGGTCATAAAAATAGGGCCAAACTTAAAATGGCCCAAAGGAAAAGGGAATTGTCAGGAAGCGTGCAAGGGAAATCAGTGATTGTCACCGGTGCCGGTCGCGGCATTGGCGCAGAGAGTGCGGCAAAACAGGTGGGCCGCTATGCCAAGCCTGAGGACATCACCGGGGTCACGACGTTTCTTGCTTCAACCGGGTCCGATTACATGACAGGCCAAACCGTTATGGTTGATGGCGGGATGGTTTTGATATGACGCATTTTCAGGAGACAGATTTATGAAAGCAGTGCGGTTTCACACAGCAAAAGATATTCGTGTTGAGGATGTACCAGCGCCTGCCAAGAAGCTTGGTGCCAGTGATGTTTTGATCAAGCCTTTGGTCACCGGAATTTGCGGCACAGATTTGCATGAATATATTGCTGGCCCGATTGTAACACCCGTGACACCCCATGTTTATACTGGAGTAACCAACCCGCAAATCCTTGGCCATGAATTCAGTGCGATAGTTTCGGACATCGGATCAGCAGTTTCCAACGTCAAAGTTGGCGACCGCGTTTCCATCCAGCCACTGATTTCTCCGCGCGATGATTATTACGGCCGCCGTGGGCTTTATCACTTGAGCGAAAAAATGGGTTGCGTCGGCCTCAGCTGGGCTTGGGGCGGCATGGGTGAAATGGCTGTTGTCAATGACTACAACGTTGCGCTTTTACCCAAGGGTGTGAGCGACATTCAGGGCGCCATGATAGAGCCTGCCGCTGTTGCCGTTTACGCGGTCGATCGTGGTGGCGTGCAATCCGGTTCCACCGTCTTAGTTTCCGGCGTTGGCCCCATTGGCGCACTCACTTTGCTGGCAGCCAAAGCCGCCGGTGCGGCGCAAATTTTTGTGTCAGAGCCAAATGCCTTCCGCCGCAAGATGGCACAAGACTTGGTTCCAAGTGCAATCATCATCGACCCCATGGCGGAAAATGTAGCTGAGAAAATTCATGACATGACTGAAGAAGGTGTGGGCGTGGATGTTGCGATTGAATGTGTAGGTTTGGAAACAAGTTTGAACACCTGTGTTGCTTCCGTGCGCCGCCAGGGCAAAGTTGTGCAAACAGGACTTCACATGAAGCCCGCGAACATTGATGCCATGCTTTGGGCGCTGAAAGACATTACACTTGAAGCCACATGGTGTTATCCCGTGCAATGCTGGTCACGCATCATCCGCATGGTGGAATCGGGTAATTTCCCGATCGAAAAAATTGTCACCGCCAACATTAATGCAGATCATGTCGTGAAACAGGGCTTTGACGCACTGCTCGACAAATCTGTCAATCACATGAAAATTCTGGTGACTGTGTGATGTCGAACGGCCCAGTAAAAATTGCAATGATCGGCCTCGGGTGGTGGGGCAAAAAGATGACAGCTGTTTTGCAAAGTGCAAAGCCGGATATAGAAATTATTTGCGCGGCAGAGCCCAATCCGGCTGGTGCCGATTTCGCCAAGGACTATGGCTTCAAGGTCTATGTCGATCTCAAAGCTGCCTTGGCGCACCCAGGTGTGGAAGCCGTAATTTTGGCAACGCCACATTCATTGCATGCCCAGCAAATTGCAGACTCCGTTGCGGCGGGCAAACATATTTTCTGTGAAAAGCCTCTGGCCCTCACGAGAGCGGATGCTGAAAAAGCGGTGAACGCGTGTGCCGCCCAGAATCTTATTCTTGGCATGGGCCATGAACGGCGTTTTGAACCGCCGGTGGCTGACCTGATTGCTGCGGCACAAAGCGGAGCGCTAGGTCGCTTGTTACAAATCGAAGCCAATTTCAGTCATGACAAGTTTGTAACTTTAGCGCCTGATAATTGGCGGCTTAACCCAGCAGAAGCCCCAGTCGGTGGAATGACCGCGACTGGCATTCATCTTACAGATTTGTCAACACTGCTGTTTGGACCTGCACGAGACGTGCGTGTGTCCTGCGAGACATTGGGGTCTGACATTCCGCAGGGCGATACGATGAGCGCGCATATCCGATTTCGAAATGGGGGCACGGCTTATATTTCAGCAACACTAGCCACTCCTTTCATCTCGCGCTTTGCGCTGTTTGGCACCAAGGGTTGGATTGATATTCGCGATAAAGCCCATGTGGAATCGCCTGCGGGCTGGGTAGTGACATCGGCCACCTCGGGTTCGCCCATCAGCGTGAAAGAAATACCAGCAGCTGAGCCTGTGAAGGATAATCTGGTCAGTTTTGCTCGCGCCATTCGGGGCAAAGAAACCTACCGCATCACCGGCCCTGAACTGGTCAACAATATCGCAATTCTTGAAGCCATCATTTCATCTGCTGCGCAAGATGGCGCGGTCGTTTCTCTCTAGGAGCAAGCACCATGAAAGCCCTTGTTTTTGAAACTCCAGACAATCCAAAAATTATAGATCAGCCGGTGCCTTCGATCAACGAAAGCGAAGTGCTCATCAAAACCAGCACCATTGGCATTTGTCATTCTGATTATGAGCTGTTGGCTGGCCGTTACATTATTCCAATTTCTTATCCAGTGACACCGGGCCATGAATGGTGTGGTGAAGTTGTTGAAGTTGGCAAAGCTGTCAAAAATTTCAAAAGGGGCGACCGGGTTGTTGGCGAATGTGTGGTGCGCACACCAGAACGTTTGCATCACTTCGGCTTTTCCATGAACGGTGCCGACCGCGAATATTTCAACGTGAATCCTGATTGGCTGCACAAGCTTCCAGATGGCGTGGACGACAATCGCGGCGCGTTAATTGAACCTTTCACCTGTGGTTTTTATGCTGTGCTGCGCTCCGGTGGCACCAATGCGTCTGAAACTGTCGTCGTATCTGGCGCAGGCACCATCGGTTTGGTAACAGCCGCAGCAGCTATTGGAATGGGTGCACGGGTGATCGTCGTTGATCCCATCGCCAAGCGCCGCGAGATCGCCCTAAAGCTCGGTGCAGCAGAAGTTGTTGATGCCAATAATAATCCCATTGAGCGCATCAAGGAATTGACCGGCGGCAAAGGTGCAGAACTTGTTGTCGAAGCTTCCGGCCATGATGCATCAGTGGCCAATGTATTTGAGTACGCCCAAGAGAATGGTCGCGTCTCGATGGTGGGATTGAATATTGGGCGCAAGATTACGTCCACGCTCGGCCTCTTGCAACTGAAAAATCTCACGGTGCGCGGCTGCATTGGTTCGCCCGGCGTTTGGCCTGCGGCCATCAAATTCTTGGAACGTACTGGCATTGATTTATCACCGATTCAAACCCATCACTTCAGCTTGCTCGATGCGAAGAAAGCTTTCGAACTGGGACAAGATGCAACAGCATGCATCAAAGTAACACTTTCAACTAAGGGACTCAATTGATGGAACGGCACGCGCTGATCGCAGGTGTATCTGGCATTATCGGCCGCCATTTGGCCGAACATCTCATGGCTACGAAAGGGTGGTCAGTCACCGGCATTTCTCGCCACAAGCACGATTTGCCCAAGGGCGTAAAACACATAGCTGTTGATCTGACTGATGAAGAAGCGGTCTCCGCAGCTTTGAAACGCGTCACGCCAACGGATGTGTTCATCACAACATGGCTGCGCCAAGCTACCGAAGCTGAGAACTGCCGCGTGAATGCTGGCATGGTGCGCAATTTGTTGAGAGCCATGGATGGCAAGAAAATTAAGCACGCAGCATTGGTAACCGGTGGCAAACACTACATGGGCCCATTTGAAGCCTATGCAAAAACCAAAATGGTGACACCATTTCGCGAAGAAATGCCACGGTTGCCTTATCAGAACTTTTACTATGATCAAGAAGATGAAGTTTTCGCCGCAGCTGAAAAACAAGGCTTCACATGGTCCGTGCACCGCCCCCACACCTTGATTGGCTATACGGTTGGCAATCAAATGAACATGGCCGCCACCCTTGGCGCTTATGCAGCGATTTGCAAAGAGACAAGCCGCCCCTTCGTGTTTCCAGGCTCGCCGCAGCAATATGACGCCTGTGTCGACATCACAGATGGCCGCATCATTTCCAAGCAATTGCTCTGGGCAGCCACAACCAAGCAAGCGCGCAACCAAGCTTTCAATATTGCCAATGGGGAAGTGTTCCGTTGGAGCTGGTTATGGCCAAAACTTGCCGCTTATTGGGGTGTGACAGCTGCTGAATATCCGGGCCATGCGCAACCCTTGGAAAAGCAAATGGCAGGCATGGAACCAGTGTGGGACAAAATTGTTGGCAAGTACGGTTTGCAAAAAAATTCCCTCAGCACAGTTGCCTCATGGTGGCACAGCGATGCTGATTTGGGTCGCGTGATTGAGAATTTCAATGACATGACCAAGAGCCGCGACATGGGCTTTGCGGCTTATCAGAACTCCATTCACTCTTTTACGGATGCATGGGACAAGTTCCGCAAAGCCAAGATATTGCCAAAGTGAAAACCTAATGAATCAGGCCGCTCCAACAGTAACAAACCTGGCGCAACTGAAGGGTCTTTCCTCTTTACCTTTGGCGCGGAGCTTTGTGACTGTAGTGGTGTCCACCCTGGCACTGCTTATTGCCTGTTTGATTTTTGCACCTTCAAGTGTTTCATTAGGCGCATTATCAGGCAGTCTCCCTTTCGCTGCTGTGATCGCCATTGTTGGTTTGGGGCAATTGCTCGTCGTGCAGCAAGGTGGTTTTGATCTATCATTGGCGGGTGCTGTGTCGCTTGCCGTTGTGGTCTCAACCCATTACCCACAGCAAGACAATGCCTTGCTGTTGCCGGCCGTTTTAATTGCGCTGTGCTTTGCTCTGGCAGCGGGAATTCTGAATGGCATGCTCGTCAGCTTCTTCAAGCTCAATGCCATCATCTCCACCATCGGGGTGAACGCGTTGCTTTATGGCTGCGTGTTTGCTGTATCAGGCGGCGTGCCCTCCATCACCACGGAAAGTCTTGCCACCATCGCAGGTGGAGAATCATTCGGACTTCCTAACTCCGTTTACTTTGCTTTGGCCGCCCTGGTGGTGGTTTCCTTTGTACTGAAGAAAACGGTTGTGGGCAGGCGCTTTGAAGCCGTTGGTGCCAACCCGCTAGCCGCAAGGGCTTCCGGCCTTCGTGTGCAGCGCCATCAATTCATGGCCTATATTTTAGCGCAGCTACTATATTGCATGGCAGGCATCCTCATCGCTGGCATCACCCGCGAGCCAACAGCATTTCAAGGCGATAGCTTATTGCTGCCTTCCGTTGCTGTGGTTGTGCTGGGTGGAACCTCACTCTTAGGAGGCCGCGGCTTTCCCATCTCGACAGTCATTGCCGCTTTCTTCTTGAACCAATTGAGCCAGTTCGCCCTCGCCATCGGCGTGCCGTACTCGGCCCAAACCATCATCCAGGCCTTGGCCTTGGGTTTTGGAATCGGTGTCTACTCTGTCCGGTGGACAGTGAACTATACGACGAAAACCAAACTTGAAAAAACGGAGGAACTATTATGAGCTTCAAGACTCTAAAACTCGTCGCGGCCACAGCGGTTTTGGCTATGGTTTGCGCAAATGCTGCTTTGGCGGAAACACCGTCATGGTGCGGGCCGAAAAAAGCAACCATCGCTCTTCTCGATGGTTATGGTGGCAACAGCTGGCGCCAGGTGACAACTGCATCAGGTAAGCAAACTGCATCACTTTGCCCAAGCATCACTTCATATGAATATGTGGACGGACAAGGCGATACACAAAAATCCATCTCCGATATTAAGGGCATGGCCGCTAAAGGTGTTGATGCGCTCGTGGTGTTCGGCGATGCCGGACCTGCAATGTTGCCAGCCATCACATCCGTGTTCAAAGCCGGTAAGGTTATCGTGCCATACCGTGTGGACGTGGGCGGCAAAGCCGGCGAAAACTACACCAAGTTCATCGGCGCAGCTTTCGTCAATGACGGCGAAAATTGGGGCAATTGGATCAAGAGCGTTCTGCCAAAAGGTGGCAATGTTCTCTTCCTGTCAGGTCCTGCTGGCAACAGCCAAGGTCTTGATGAACTCAAAGGTTTGAAGAATGTACTCGGCGCTGAATACGTTTTCATCAATCCAGAACCATTTGCTGTGACCAATTGGGATCCTGCTTTGACCCAAAAAGTGCTGACAGCTGAAATCGCCAAGAACGCAAAGATTGACGTTATTGTTTCAGATTTCGGTCCATCACTCGTGGGCGCTCTGCCCCTTTTCAACAAGTCTGGTAAATCCATTCCAGCTCTTGCCACATCAGACGGCAACTCTCTGTCTTGCTTCTATGAAGAAATGAAGGGCACAAATCCTGACTTTAAACTCTTCACAGTTGCAACCGGAAACGACAACGTTCGCTTGGCTGTGATGCACGCTGTTGCTGCCGCAACCGGCGGCACACCACCAACCGACGAAATCTTCAAAGCACCAGTCTATGAAGATTCCGTCTCTGGCAAACCAAATCCAGTGACATGCCGCAAGGATCTTCCAGGTGCAATTTACCTGTCATCTGAATTGCCAGATGATGATCAAGCAAAAGCAGTAGGCCAATAAAACTAAAGTGCCCCAGCGCGATGATTTTCTCTGGGGCACCACTTTATTTCATGTGGAATTCTAATTGTGCTAGCAAAAAAAGGTAAAGCCAAAGGCATCGATGCATCTGCAAAAGAAGATGTCACCATTCGGCTGTCCAGTATTTCAAAATATTATTCCGGAGTACCAGCGCTCCGTGATGTGAGTGTTGAATTTTATGCAGGCGAAGTTCACGCCATTCTGGGCGAGAATGGTGCAGGCAAATCCACTCTGATGAACATCATTTCCGGTGCCACTCACCCCACCCTAGGCGAGATTCATTTTGCCGGAAACCGTATTTTTGATATGACCCCGAAAACTGCGGCGTCATTAGGCATTGCAATTTCATTTCAACATCCAGCAATTCTAGATGACCTTTCAGTTCTCGAAAATCTGCGCGTGGCTTTGCCCACAGAATTATTCGCAGGCCAGAATGCACAAGTTGTTGCCCAAGGAATGTTGGATGCAGTGGGTCTGCATGTTCCCTTGCGGGCGCGCGCCGATGGGTTGACCGTTGCGCAAAAGCATTTACTCGAAATTTCTAAAGCGCTGGCGCTCAAACCAAAAGTTTTGATCCTCGATGAGCCCACTGCTTCACTCGATCAAGAAGCCACCGAAATGTTGTTTGACCGAATTCGAGGTGTTGTAAAAACTGGAACGTCGGTTATTTACATCACCCACCGACTAGCCGAGCTTCGTCAAATTGCGCAGCGCGTGACAGTGCTGCGCGATGGCAGGCTTGCAGGCGCAGGCTTGGTGTCCGAAACAAGTGACGCTGCATTATTGGCGATGATCGTTGGCCGCACATTGGGCTCAACATTTCCGCCCAAAGCAACGGCCTCGGATTCAAATATCAACTTTGCGGTGTCCTCGCTCAGTGGCAAGGGTTTCAAAGATGTGTCTTTTGATGTGGCCCGCGGACAGATCATTGGCGTAGCTGGTGTTGCTGGAAACGGCCAGCCAGAATTGATGCGTGCACTTGCAGGCCTCATTGTATCCGATGGCACAATTCAGCTTCAAGGAAGTGCTGTGAACAGCAAAGACCTCTTGAGCAAAGCGGCTTTCATGCCGTCTGATCGTCACACTGAAGGTTTAGCTTCAGGCCTCACCGTGCGGGAAAATGCCTCTTTCTCGGCCCTCGAAAAGTTTTCCAACTTAGGCATTGTCAGCCACAAGAAAGAGCTGGCGCAAGTAGGCGCAACCTTTGCCTCGTTGGCCGTAAAAACACCCGGCATTGAAGCGCCCATCCTGTCGCTCTCCGGCGGCAATCAGCAAAAGGTAGTGATGGCGCGCGCCCTCTTGTCAAAGCCCGACTTGATCGTTGCTGATGAACCAACGCAAGGGGTGGATGTGGGCGCGCGCGCCGAAATTTACCGCATATTGCGTGAAGTTTCGCGTTCTGGAACCCCAGTGATTGTGAATTCATCCGATGCTGCCGAACTTGAAGGCCTCTGCGATAAGGTGATCGTCATGTCGCGTGGCCGCGTAGTTGAAACTCTGATCGGCAAAGATATTACTGAAGAGGGCATCGTGGCCGCAGCCGTAAGCGCTGATAGCCATGTGGGTGAGGCAACGCAAAGCACTGCTACGGCCAACAGCGGTTGGCGGCATTTCTTGCAATCAGACAATGCCCCCGCCGTTCCGTTGGCGATCATCACGGCACTGTTAGGCCTTTTTGTTTTCAGTCAAAATTTTAACTTCCTGTCATTTTACAACATCTACAATATTCTCCTGCTGGCAACCGCCTTGGGCTTCATCGCTCTGGGCCAAACCGTTGCAATGCTGATGGGAGGCATTGATTTAACGGTGGGACCACTGGCAGGTTTCCTCGTGGTAGTTGCGTCCTTTTTCATCAATGATGATAAATCTGCTGCAATGATCTTGGCAGGTTTCTTTTTGATGTTTGCTGGCGCGTTCGCAGTGGGCTCCATCAATGGGCTGCTCATCAGGTTTGCCAATTTCACCCCCATCGCCGCAACGCTGGCCATGTATATCGGACTGCAGGGTATGAGCTTTCTGCTGCGCGACCATCCGGATGGATACATTAGCTTGCCGGTAACCGAATGGATCAACTGGCAGTGGGGGCCCATCCCCGTTGCCTTTATCGTATTAGTGCTCACAGCTCTTGGCCTTGAATATGGCCTGCGCCAATTGAAACAAGGCTGGCGTCTGCGCGCCGTGGGTTCCAACGAAGAATCCGCTCGGCGCATCGGCGTCCGTATCGATTATACTGTGATCACCGGATATATTGCAGCGTCACTGCTGACTGCCTTAGGTGCCATCATGTTGATGACGCAAATTGGCGTGGGTGATCCGCGCCAAGGCATCAACTACACACTTGCCAGCATCACTGCTGTTGTCCTCGGTGGCACCAGCTTAAGCGGCGGACGCGGAACATTTATTGGAACAGTGCTCGGTGCAGTGCTGGCCACAGAAGTGTTAAACGCGGTGACGTTCTTGGGCTTGTCACAAACCTATCAGTATCTGTTCCAAGGTGCTCTGATTGTGATCTCGGCGTTAATTTATTCGCTTGTTCGCAGGCGGAGTGGAGCGTGACTTCACTTCAATAATAACCTGCCGCCCGCATGGCCGCATCAATTCTATTCTGGCTTCGCGTCAAGGCCACTTCATCTGAACATTCCCTATTCAACGCGGCAAAAATTTCTTCCCCTAAGATTTCCTCGATCACATGATATTCTGGCACCGGGGGTCTTTGCCAATTGTGGATTTTGTTTTGCCTGGCAAGCTTGTCAACAAAACTGACTATGGGTGTTGATGCGGCGGCTTCAGGGTCGGCGCTCACACTGAAGCGTGGAGCAACTGGGAAGCCGTTTTTCACGTGCTCTTTCATGGCGGCGGGTGATGCCATCCATGAAATGGCCTCAAAAGCCAGCCGTGCCCGTTCGGGCGGTAACGATGCTGGAACTGCCAGCAAAAATCCACCAATGGGCGAAACCCCAGTGCCTCCAGGGCCTGAAGGGTGGGGATAGTAAGAGACTTTGCGTTTGACCACAGAATGAATGTCATACTCAAATCGCGCCGCACGCATGGTCCAGCAATAGGTCATGGCGGCGTGACCGGTCATGAAATATTCTAACGCCTTGTTCCAATCCATCGATAAAATATCGGGCGGAGAAAGAGCCCGCAGCTCATGCATGTATTTGAGTGTGTGGCGACCGGACTCGCTGAGAATGCGCGGGCGCATGGCTTCGCCTTTCAGCTTGCTATAGTCCAAGTGCAGGCGCGGAGCTGGAATGTCAATAACCGAATTTCCGCAACAGCCTAAGAAAAACATAAATGAATGCGAAATGGGCATGCCCCGTGCCGCATTCCAAACTATTCCATAAAGCCCACGTTTTGGGTTATGCAGAGTCTTTGCGGCATCAATGACTTTCTCAAAACTTGTGGGCTGAGCTAGGCCATGTTCTGCAAACAAATCCTTGCGCACAGACAATGCTTCAATCGTGCAATAAATCGGAATACCAAATTGCGTTCGGTCCCAAGTGCCGGTGGCCCAGATATTGGGATGGAAATCGAGCGCGTTGATACTGCTGCTTTTTAAAAAATCAGACAGCGGTTGGGCCACATTATGCGCGACACTTTCACCAAGCCAAGGCATATTCATGGTAATCACATCATAAGTGCTCACCTCGCGGCGCGCGTTTGCAAACACTTCGTTGCGCAATTCCGGCAGACTCAAGAGATTGAAGTTTTTGCGCGACGACAGCTTGCTGCGAAAATCCGACCACATGTCGCGCATCGAAGCAAAGTAATTATCGTCGTGCAAAAGAAAGCGTAGGTCGGCACCTGAATTCTTGGTCTTCTCCATGATCTCTAACGGAGGAATAATTTGCCCGGCCAAATATGATCCACCAAAATAGTAATCTTCTGAATTGCCACTTCCAGTTCTTAGTCCAAACGTATCTGCAAGCAGACTTTTCACCTTGGTGGCATAATCAGTGAAACCAATGGCCAGCTTGCGGCTGGGTTCAAGATAGTGTGACTTCCCCGTGGTGCCGCGTTTGCGCAATTGAATATCGCCATTTTCAATGAGCTTGTGAATGCGGCGCATTGCGCTGGCGAATGGAACATCCGCCGCCGATGCAAGCGACGACATCGTCACATTCTCGCCGCGCAAGTGTTTCTTCATCAGATAAAGAATGATATTCCAATTCGGGTCTGGCTCGGAAGCTGTGAGCAATTTGTCATAAGGCGTGCGCATGCGTTCCAGAAACGTGATGATGCGCAAAAGCTCGTATTCAGTCATGCTGTTAGACTAGACAGTTTCTTCGTTGCAGCATAGGCTTCAAAAAACCATGGGAGACAAAAATGACAGAACGTGTTTTAGGGATGCATCACATCGGCATCACTGTGCCCGACATCAAACAAGGCATTGCCTTCTTTACAGCGGTGTTTGGCGCAATCGAAGTATTCAACACAGGCCCTTTTAATGTCGATAGTGATTTCATGAGCGGTAAACTGGGTGCGGCCCCCAACAGCCGCATTCGCGATTTAGTTTTTCTGCGCTGTGGCAATGGCACCAGCCTAGAGCTTTTTGAATATGATGGTGAAGATAAAAACGCACCGCAAAAGCGCGTGTCAGAAGTGGGCGGAACTCATATTTGTTTTGAAGTGGAAGATGTGTTTGCATCAGCAGCGCGGTTGAAAGCGCAAGGCGTGGAAATGCTGGACGGTCCTAACATGGTGGAGGAGGGTCCGCTGGCTGGATTCAATTGGGTTTATTTCAGAGCGCCCTGGGGTCAGGTTCTGGAGATCGCCAGCTTTGACAAGCTTGGTTATGAGAAAAATTCACAACATCGATTGTGGAGCGCAAAGCAATAATACTCGATGAATTGCTATTTTGGTGTGACTGCCAGCACTTTAATAGCACTTGAG
>JANOUE010000037.1:0-4170 GCA_031416755.1 Hyphomicrobiales bacterium | reverse complement strand
GGTCCTTCCTTCTGGCGCCAGAGCTAACTTCAATATGGATTAAGATGTGGGGGCAAGGTCACCATCAAAACGAAATATAAGTTCATTGTCATCGAGCGTAATCATGTGCGTCTCCTTCATTTTTTATAATTTACCATTCACCGTCTCGAACTTCACGAACCAGCTTCAGAATTGCGTGGTCCGGTGTCTCTTTCAACTGGCGTATCAGATCGGCAAACAGCATCGGCCTCCTTCTAATGATGTCCTGAAGGTCGCTAGATACTTTGCCTGCTAGCGCTAAAACTACATCTGGGTCTAAACGCAGTTCCGTCGCGAGCCGCCTAGCCGTTGCCTCTGAGGGAGGATCAAGTTCGCCTCTCTCAAGTTTACTGAGATACGTTGGCTGAATGCCAGCCCTCTCAGCAACTTGCCGAAGCGAGTAGCTTGAGTCTTTCTCACGAAGCTGCTCGCGGTTTTGCCGTATGTAATCTCCAAAATTCATTGTGTAGTATTTACTACACACTATTGGCAGAGTCAAATTCAATTCTAACTCGGCAGACAATATTGTCACTATTGCAAGGCTGGCTTCCGCCTGATCGAGCGGCGTTGATGTCATTAGTAATAACGCCAATAGCCTTACACATAGACTTACACATTTTTTTGGAATATTTATATAATATACAATTAAATCAATTATATACGTCTACATGCGACGGACTTAAAAGCCGTTGGGAGTTGTCCCGTGCCGGTTCGACTCTGGCCGCCCGCACCAGTCGTCGCCCTGCGGGCTATGGCTGGCGCAGCCAATTGGTAGGCTAACGGGCGAAATTCAAGGCATCAGTCAAATTCAAGCTTTGGCAAAGGCCGCCCAATGGGCCACCGATTCCTTGAGGGCTGCAATCACGTGCCGATCAGTTGGTTCGCGTTCTCTGAAGGCCAGTTCGAGGCAGAGTTCGTTTTGGGTTCCCCCGCCTGCTTTGATTGCTGCAAGCAGTTTTTCGGGCGTGATCCTTCCGTTCTCGTTATATTGTTTTGTGAATGGCCAGTGGCCGCCTTTGTTCATGGTGCTTTGTTTGATGTGGATGATGGGTGACTGTGTGGCGAAGTCTTGCGCCCAAGCATAGGGATCGACGTCGCGCGGATTGGCTGAGGAGATATCGCCATGATCAATATCGACCATGGGCACAAGCGGGATGGGAAGCTGTGCAGCGTTGATCCAATTTTGTAAGTCTTGAGTTGCGGCCAGCGTGTGGCCCAATTCACGGGCAACCGACATGGGTTCCCAGAATAAATATTTCAGCCCCCGTTTTGCAGCATGGGTCGCCACTTCGTGCCAACAGCCCAAGGCACTCTCCAGCATCGCTTTGTAGCGTTGCGGATCATCCATGTCGCGGAAGGTAAGTATTGCAAATTGGGTGCCGATGGCGGGGCACTCTAAATCGGCTGCGATTTCGGCATAGGTCTTGAACCACTGGACATAATAATCACGCACACCTTTATCTGGATGGCCGAAATGATTGAGCCTTCCATAGGGGCCAGTCATGGCGGAGGTTATTTTTGCATTTTTTGCAGCGAGTGATTTTTCCATGCGGGTGGTTAAGCGCGCGATGGTTTTTGGGTCCCAAGCTGGGTTTATGAATTCATGCACCAATTGAATATGGCTGATGCCAATTTCTTCCGCCAAGATATTCACGAACTCTTCAGGTTCGGCAAAGCGGTTGACCAGTGGATTGGTGTTGACGGAAAGAGTGAAAGTCATAATCACCTCTTGCTGTAAATTTTTTTGTGATGCAACGTTTGATCACATGATGGATGAATGTAACATAGATGAATAGTGCCATTATCATTGGTATTGATGCTGGTACATCGGTTATCAAGTCTGTGGCCTTCGCAATTGATGGCACTCAGCTGGCTGTGGCTTCGATAGCAAATAGCTACGTCACATTGCCAGATGGTGGCGCTGAACAGGATATGGCACGCACTTGGGCTGATACGGTTGCCACATTGAAACAGCTCGCTGAGAAAATTCCAAATCTTGCCGCACGGCTTATTGCCATTTCAGTGACTGGGCAGGGCGATGGCATGTGGCTGATCGACAAAGCGGGATCGCCTGTGGCACCTGCGTGGCTTTGGCTTGATGCGCGGGCGGCAGAGATTGTTGAAGAGTTTACGTCGTCACCAGATTATGCCGCTCACTATGAACGCACCGGAACTGGTGTGAATGTGTGCCAGATGAGCGTGCAGCTTGCTTGGATGCAGCGCCACAGGCCAGAAGTTTTGTCCAAGGCTACGCATGCTTTTCACTGTAAGGATTGGATTTATTTTAATCTGACAGGCATACGTGCCACTGATCCGTCAGAGGCAAATTTTACCTTTGGAAACTTTAGAACCAGAACTTATCAACCGCATATTCTTGACCAGCTTGGCGCAGGGGCTGCACGAAAAATTCTAACTCCAATTGTTGATGGCACTAGCGAATGCGGACAACTCACCGCTGCTGTTGCGCGAGCGATAGGCTTGAAAGCGGGTACACCAATTTGTTTGGGTTATGTTGATGTGCTGTGCACGGGTTTGGGTGGAGGGTTGTTTGATGTTAGTGGGCAATCTGGTTGCACGATCATTGGATCGACTGGCATGCATATGCGGTTGCAGACTGATGTTTCCAAAGTTCGGCTCAATGCAGAAAAATCTGGCTATGCAATGGTGTTTCCGGCACCAGGGATGGTCGCGCAAATTCAATCTAACATGGCTTCAACGTTGAACATTGATTGGCTGCTTGATGTGGCGCGGGGCATTTTGGCTGAACAAGGATTAAAGAAAAGTCGAGCTGAATTGCTGCATGGCATCGATGAGAGAATTCTGGCGCGGCCAGCCGCTAAAATTTTATATCACCCCTATATTTCCAAGGCTGGAGAACGCGGGCCATTTATGGAACCGTCTGCTCGCGCCATGTTCAATGGTCTGGATTCGACCACCGATTATTACGATATGATGCGCAGTGTGTTTGAAGGCTTGGCTTTTGCTGCGCGGGATTGTTATGCGGCCATGGGGCCCATCCCACAGGAAATACGCGTTACGGGTGGTGCAGCACGGTCAAAGGCCATGCAAGTCATATTAGCCAGTGCGCTCAATGCAAAAGTGCGCAATGTTGCACGCGAAGAAGCTGGAGCGGCTGGGGCCGCTATGATTGCAGCAGTGCAACAAAAACTATTCCCTTCGATGGCTGCTTGCGTTGAAACTTGGGTGGAGCCGCATTTGAGTTACGCCACGGAACCAGAGCCTGACTTATCATCACGTTACAACGCCGTATTTCAGCACTATGTTGAAACCCGCAAGGCGATGCGCCCGATTTGGCGCGGATTTGGAGAAGTTTTATGAAGCGCAAAGTGGCTGTGATTGGAGATCGCTTTATGCTTTCCAGCATGTTTGTGGAAGCTTTACAAGCGCGATGCGCGGCATTCGATTTAGAAATCACAACGCATGATTTGCCATGGCCTGATCAACCTATGGAGCATGGCTATGCGGTTTCGGGCATGGAGGGTCTTAAGGAATATATGGGTTCTGCTGATGAGGTGGTTGAGTTTACCGGGGACGCAGAAATTCTGATCACACAGCTAGCTCCGCTCTCGGCGTCAATCATGCAGTGCTTGCCGCATTTGAAATTCGTGGCTGTATCTCGTGGGGGCCCAGTGAATATCGATATGAAGGCCGCACGCGAACGTGGGATTGTGGTGGTGAATACGCCGGGCCGCAATGCTTCGGCAGTGGCGGAATTTACGATAGGTGCGATTTTGGCGGAGACCCGTAACATTACGAAGGGCCATGACGCTTTGCGAAAAGGTGAATATCGCGGAGACCTATACCGCGCTGATGTGACTGGCCGCGAGCTTCATGAAATGACAGTCGGCCTTGTTGGATATGGTGAAGTTGGCAGGCGGGTTGTGAAACTGCTGAAAGCATTTGGGTGCCGTATCTTGGTGGCGGATCCTTATGTGCAACTCACCGTAGAAGATTTGCGCGATGGGGTGGTGCAGACTTCGTTAGACACAGTGTTGGCAGAGGCTGATGTGATTTCACTGCATGCGCGCGTTACGGCTGAAACCACCAAGATGATCAACGAGGAGGTGTTGCGCCGCATGAAGCCAGATGCCACGTTGGTGAACACGGCGCGCGGGCCGCTGCTTGATTATG
>JANOUE010000036.1:0-21493 GCA_031416755.1 Hyphomicrobiales bacterium | reverse complement strand
GATGTTCTTTATCGCCGTTTACATTCACATGTTTCGTGGCATGTATTATGGTTCATACAAAGCACCGCGCGAAGTTCTGTGGATGATTGGCGTCATCATCTATCTCGTGATGATGGCCACTGCATTCATGGGCTATGTTTTGCCTTGGGGCCAAATGAGCTTCTGGGGTGCCAAGGTTATTACCAACCTGTTCTCAGCAATTCCATTTGTGGGTGAAGCTGTTACCACGTGGTTGTGGGGAGGTTATTCGGTTGATAATCCAACACTCAACCGCTTCTTCTCGCTGCATTATTTATTGCCGTTTGTTTTGGCTGGCATTGTGTTCCTGCACATTTGGGCATTGCATGTTCCAGGGAATAATAACCCAACAGGTATCAATGTTAAGGGCCCTCAAGACACTGTTCCGTTCCATCCTTATTATACCATGAAGGACGGTTTTGCGATTATCGTGTTCTTCATATTCTACGGGTTGTTCGTGTTTTACGGACCGAACTATATGGGCGATGCTGTGAATTATGTTCCAGCCAATCCATTGGTCACACCTGCGCATATCAAGCCTGAATGGTATTACCTGCCGTTCTACGCAATTTTGCGCGCGGTGCCCGATAAGTTGCTTGGTGTTATTGCCATGTTCTCTTCGATCTTGATTTTGTTGGCCCTGCCATGGCTCGACACTTCAAAAGTGCGCTCCGGCAATTATCGTCCAATCTTCAAGGGCTTCTTCTTGGTGTTTGTTTTGGTGTGCATTGCTCTTGGCTTTATTGGCGCAAAACCACCAGAAGGTGCATATGTTTTTTGGGGTCGTATCCTATCATTCTACTACTTCTTCCACTTCATTGTGATCTTGCCTTTGCTCGGTCTGCTTGAAACACCGAAGCCTTTGCCATCATCAATTTCTGATGATGTCTTGGCTAAGCAGAATTGATTGGGAGCGAGAACATGAAAAAACTTACATCACTGCTGATTGCTGGTCTCATTGCATTCACTGGCTCGGCTTTTGCTGCTGAAGGGGCAAAGCCCGCCAAACCGATTTCATTTAGCTTTGAAGGGCCCTTTGGCACATTTGACAAAGCCCAATTGCAACGGGGCTATAAGGTTTATAAAGAAGTATGTTCAAGCTGCCATACGATGAATTTGGTGGCTTTCCGCAACTTGGCTGAACATGGTGGACCGGGTTTTACTGCAGAACAGGTGAAGGCGCTCGCAGCAACGTTTACTGTGAAAGATGGCCCAGACTCGGAAGGCAATATGTTTGATCGCCCGGGCTTGGCATCTGATCGCTTTCCTGCACCTTTTGCTAATGCTGCAGCGGCAGCTGCGGCCAATGGTGGTGCTGAACCTCCTGACTTAAGTTTGATCACTAAAGCTCGCGAAGGCTGGCATGGCACGTTTAATCAGTTGATAAACGGCATTGGTGGCCCACAATATGTTTATTCGCTGCTGACAGGATATGAAGAAGCATCTGAAGAAATTAAAAAGGAAATGCCGGAAGGCAAGCATTACAATCCTTATTACAAGAGCGGACATTTCATTTCAATGTCACCGCCATTGGTTGATGGTCAGGTGACATTTGATGATGGTGCGCCAAATAAAATTGATGATATGGCGCGCGATGTTTCTGCCTTCATGGCGTGGACTGCAGAACCTAAAATGGAAGAGCGCAAACAGCTTGGTTTTATGGTTGTTATTTTTCTGTCGATCCTTGCGGGGTTAATGTTCCTCGTCAAAAAGAAAATCTGGCGCGACGTGCATTAGGAATTGAAAGGCCCAGAGTGATCTGGGCTTTTTTTTGGAGATTGGTTTTGCAAGCAATTCTCGGGGTCATTGGCGGGTCGGGTGTTTATGACATCGCGATGGATGATGCGCGTTGGGTAAAGGTGGATACGCCTTGGGGCGAACCATCGGATGAATTGCGCAAAGGTTTAATTGATGGATTGCCTGTGGTGTTTTTGCCGCGCCATGGCCGGGGGCATGTCTATTCGCCAAGCACCATAAATTACCGTGCAAATATAGCGGCGCTCAAGATATTGGGTGTGACAGATTTGGTTTCGCTTTCAGCGGTTGGGTCTTTGAAAGCGGAATTGCCGCCGGGGAAATTTGTTTTGGTGGATCAATTTATCGATCGCACGCATAGCCGCGAAAATTCATTTTTTGAGACTGGCTGTGTTGCTCATGTGCCATTTGCCGAGCCAGTGTCGCCAACTTTATTGCATAGCGTTGAAGGCGCATTGCAGGCCGCTGCAACGTCCTATGTGCGCGGTGGCACATTGGTGGTTATGGAAGGTCCGCAGTTTTCGACACGCGCTGAATCTGAATTGCATTGCGCATGGGGGGCTAGTGTCGTCGGCATGACGGCTATGCCCGAAGCAAAACTAGCGCGTGAGGCTGAGCTTTCTTATTGCAACGTGGCGATGGTGACAGATTTTGATGCCTGGCATCCGCATCATGAGGCCGTTGATGTGAGCCAAGTGGTGGCAGTTATGGTTTCTAATGTGGCAATGGCGAAGAAATTTATTTTGCAATTGGCGAAGAGTTTTCCGCGCGAACATCTGGAATGTTCAGGTGGTTCAAACCGCGCGCTCAATGGAGCAATCATGACGGCACGAGATAATCGCGATCCGGCGCTGGTTGCGAAACTGAAAACTATTTGCCGCGCCGCACCTTTTGAATAAAGGGTTGGCGCAGAAAGTTTTGTCGCTCAGCCAGATCAAATGCGCTGTTTTGAGCGGTGCATTTTTTCTGCATGGCTTTCCAAAGTGATCTGAATTTTGAACTCAGTGCGCTACAGTTTTTGGCAGACATGCTGCGCACTTGATTTTCAAAGTTGCGCACACACGCCAGCCACAAATCACGGTGATGCTCTTCATGGCGCTGCAAAACACTAGCAAAACCCGCCCAGTTTTTCTTGGTGGCAGACGATGCGACACCAGCATTTTCCAGTTTGGGCAAGGTGATTTTGAAACTGCTACTAATATTGTAGTTTTTAAAGGTGCAATTCTTGCCCACAACAAAATCAGTTTTTTGAGAAATGCGGGTTGTGATGAAAGCATAGGCATCATGGCCGCCGGGGCCTTTGGCATGTTTCAATAATGAAATATAAATCTCGCGAGGTGTTTGGCCTTGCACTTTAAAGTAATTATAGGTGGTGGATTGCGAAATCTTGGCCTCAACGTTTTGCCCAATAGCCATAATCACAATAATTGCTAAAACATATCTCACAGGCATTGGTTCCATTTTTTCGACAGTTGATTTTCACTGTTAGTCCAGAGTAACTGAGCCTATGAATGTTGCAAACCCAGATCGACGTCAAGTTGGAAAAGTTAAGTTTTTCGATAAAGAGCGCGGCTTTGGTTTTGTAACCCCGGACGAGGGTGGGCAAGATGTGTTTGTACATATCTCTACTGTGCAGCGCTCTGGGCTTCCGCATCTCGAAGAGGGCATGCGCATGTCTTATGCCACCGAAGATGATTCGCGTGGTCGCGGTCCTCAAGCCATAAATTTGCAGTTGCTTTAAATGAAGCGGGCGCTGGTTTTCCAACATATGAACTATGATCATCCAGGCCGGTTTCTGGACTATTTTGCTGAGGATGACATCATTCCGGAATTCGTGCGTTTGTTTGAAGGTGAGGCCATTCCAACGCTTGGGCCCTATGATTTGCTTTTCGTCTTGGGCGGCGCGCAAGATACGTGGCTGGAAGACCAATTTCCTTATTTGAAAGAAGAGAAAGCTGCAATTCGGGAATGGGTTTGGGAAAGGGCCAAACCTTATCTTGGTGTGTGTCTTGGGCACCAGCTGCTTGCCACGGCGCAAGGCGGAAACGTTGGTAAAGCTGAAAGCTCAGAAGTGGGTGTGTTTGAGGTTGAGTTGACCGAAGACGGCAGGTCGCATCCGTTTTTTACTGGGTTAGCGCAAAGCAACCTTGTGATGCAGTGGCATCATGCAGAAGTGAAGCGAGCACCACCAGGGGCAAAAGTTTTAGCGCAGTCCCCGGCTGCGGCTGTGCAATCATTAGCGGTGGATACTCATGCTTTAAGCACCCAGTTTCATTGTGAGTTCAGCCCACAAACTGTTGCAACCTGGTCTTCCCTGCCCGGCTATATTGCCATGCTGGAAAAAGATCTTGGTGCGGGGGCTTATCACCGCTTGAAAGCAGAATGCTATCCGCAAATGCCCCATATGGCACGCATGTCCAAGACGATATGGGATAATTTTAAACGCGTTTCGGGACTCAAAACTTAAGGAAAAACACTTCGCCTTCGGCTTCTTCAGTATCGAGCCAGAAGAAATTATGGAGTGGGAATTCGGCTTCAAGAATTTCACGGCCCAAGCCAATTTCACAGAGCAAGCCGCCACCAATGTTGAGATGTTGTGGAGCTTGCTTGATAATCTCGCGCACCAGATCAAAACCGTCTTCACCACCTTCATGGGCCAATCTTGGCTCGTGGGCATATTCGGCAGGGAAAGCTTCAACTTCAGCAGTAGCCACATAGGGTGGATTGGAAATGATCAAATCAAACTTCTGGCCTTTGAGCTTTTCGAATAGATTGCCGTGATGCAAGGTGATGCGGTCTTCGAGATCATGTTCTTTTAGATTAATTTTTGCGACTTCAAGCGCATCGGCCGAAAGATCACTCGCAGCAATGCTGGCATTGTGGAACGTGCTGGCCGCTAGTATGGCAAGGCAACCAGATCCGGTGCAGAGATCAAGCACCGATGACACATGTTCGGGCTGTAAAGCAAAACCGAGGCCGGCCTCATCAAAGAGGCCTTTCACCATCAACTCGCCAATGAAAGAGCGTGGAATGATCACGCGTTCATCTACGTAAAATGGTATGCCATGCATGTAGGTGCGCTGCATCAAATAGGCCGCGGGTTTTCGAGTTGTAACGCGGGCCTCGATCAGGCGCCAAAGTTCGGCGCGTTCGCTGGCCAGCAATTTGGCTTCAAGCCATGGGTTGATATCGTCGACTGGGAGCTTCAAAGATTCGAGAATTATGAAAGCTGCTTCATCTACTGCTGATGTTGCACCATGGCCATGGTTAAGGCCTGCTTTGCGAAATGAGCTTATGGCATAGCGCAAGAAATCACGGATGGTGAGGAGGGGGGATGTGTCGTTCATGCAGGTACCTTTTCTGGCAGCGCCAATTTTCCGCCATTGACCAAGAGTGCAATAAGCAATGCGCTATAGAGCACTGCGAGTGAATAAGGCATGGCGTTGATGCCAAAAGTATCTATGGCAGCGCCAGCCAGTGGTGGTCCCACCAAACCACCAACACCCCACATGGCCGCAACACCCGCAGAACCAGACACCAGATCAGCGCCCTTAAAAATATCGCCCATGGCTGCCAAACTTACAACGTAAACACCAGCTGCTGAGGCAAATAAGAGAAGCACAAGCGGCCACGCCAACCAAGACGTGATGAAGCTGGCCAACAGGCAACAGCATATGATGGTGATGACCGAATTGCAGATCACAACTTTTTCGCGCGACCAATGATCACCGAGCCAGCCCATAGGATAAAACAAGAGTGCGCAGCCAATCACAGCAAAGCCCAGCATAGTGCTGGCTGTAGCAAGGGCCACGCCTTTAGCGGTGGCAAAGATGGTGAAAAATGAAATGAACACTGAATCAAAAAAAGTTGCGGCGCAAATTGCGCCATATAAATAAGGTGCACGTTTAAACACGCCAAAAAAACTGTGGGCGCGTTCACCTATGTGGCTGGTGACATTTACTGCTGCGAGGGGCAATGTTCCAAAGAAAATACAAACCATGGCAATGATCCAAGGTTTCCATCCATCAATGCCAGTGAACGGGATGATGAGCGGGCCAAGTGCAAAACTCATTGATAAAGCAGAAACATATAGGCCCATGATGCGGCCACGGTTTTTATCATTGGTGAAACTGAGAATCCATGTTTCGCTCACTGTGAACAAAGCGCCAGTCGCCACACCCATTGCAAAGCGCAGTGGAAACCAGAAGGGCAACCATGATGTGGCAGCAAAGCCAAGGAGGCTGATCAGGATGATGCCTATTGCTGCATAAGCAACGGGTTTGGCGCCTATTCTGTTGATCTGCTGCGGCAGAATTGGGCCGGCCAACAATATGCCCAGCGGCCCCATAGCTGCTGCAAGGCCGATCAACCACGCCGGCGTGCCCTTGGCATGCTGGATGAGCGGGATGAGCTGCAAGGTTAGTCCTAAAGCCATATCGCACGTGGCCACGGTGGCGATGGCGGCGATGAGGTTTCCGTAATTTGGCTTGGCGGCAGACATAGGCAGGCTCTAGCTGTGTGAGCTGATTGTTGCAAGGCAAGGTGCAAGCAGCTAAGCATTGGCGATCATGGCAAAACTTAAAATTCTTATTATCCCGGTTACTGGCTTTCAGCAAAATTGTTCATTGGTGATGGATGATGATTTGAAGGTGGCGGCAGTGGTTGACCCCGGTGGGGATTTGCCGCGTATTGAAGCTGCAATCAAAGAAGCTGGCGTTACGGTTGAAAAGATTCTCCTAACCCATGGTCATATTGATCATGCTGGTGGGGCAGCGGAATTGGCGGAAAAACTTGGCGTGAAAGTTGAAGGTCCGCATGAGCGCGACAAGCCATGGCTTGATAATTTACCAAAGCGCGGTGCTGATTTTGGAATTATGGGGGCTCGCGTTGTAACCCCTGATCGCTGGTTAAAGGACGGTGATGAAGTTACGGTTGGTGGATTAAAATTTACAATCATCGAAGCACCGGGCCATTCGCCAGGATCAGTGGTTTTCTTCAGTGCCGATAACAAATTCGCTTTGATGGGCGATGTGTTGTTTCAGAATTCGGTTGGTCGCACTGATATGCCGGGCGGTGATCACGCTACGCTGATCAAATCAATTAAAGAAAAAATTCTACCGCTGGGCGATGACGTAATGTTTTTGCCGGGCCACGGAAATGCCAGCCGCATCGGTGAAGAGCGGCTGACAAATCCATATATTCAAGACTGAATTATGCGGCAGTTCTGTTCTTTGAGATAATACCCCAAATGAAGAGCACAATGACGGCACCAACAATTGATGAAATCCAAATGCCAAAGCCATTCAAAATTGGAATATAGCCAGCAACCAAGGCGCCTACGATGCCTAAAATTGTTGTGAGAATGAAACCTTGTGGCTCATTGCTGCCGGGCATAATAAATTTGGCGACGACGCCTGCTACAAAACCGATAACGATTGTCCAAAAAATTCCCATACTGATGCTCCCTGTTTAGCCCACGATCAGGCTGCGTTTGGAGGATAGCATTACATTTGGTTAAGCAGCAATGATACAGTCTTGAAATTGGCGCATATTGCACATATTTAGAGGTCAGATTTCAAGAAAGGAAATTACAATGGCAAAATTAATGCCGTCACTTACAGCATTGTTGGGTTTGGTTGCAGTCGCGGGATTTCAAAACCGTGATAAGATTGAGGAATTTGTAAAGGGTCTTGCTGGTGGTTCTGCGGCTGCAACAGCTGCAGTTCCGGCTGCTATTCCAGGTGGTATTGGTGGGGCTTTGGGTGGTTTGCTAGAGCAGTTCACCAAGAATGGTCAAGGCGAAGTTGCTGACTCATGGGTTGGCACAGGCCAAAACACGGCCATTAATGGCGGCCAGTTGAGCCAAGCTTTGGGCCCCGACATTATTGCGATGATCGCCAAGCAAACTGGCCTTTCGCCAGAAGATCTGCTCGGGCGTCTGGCGCAGGTCTTGCCAAAAGTTGTGGATGGCTTGACACCAAACGGAAAAATTCCGCGTGAGCCAATGTAAGTTATAAAGTATTATAAGAAAATGGCGGACCATGGTCCGCCGTTTTTGTATTCAAATTTTCATTTCTACCAATCGTGAGTTGGCGGCGAAATAGGCATCTCCGGTGTTTTTGAACACACCGCATTCCTGTATTCCGCCTTGGCCATAAGTCTCGCAATATTCATTGCCAGCTGCGCGCCATGTTCCGGCAAGCTCGCCTTTTTGGTCGTCGGTAATTTTCAATGAGCCATCGCCATTATAGACCACAAAGCCAGTTGAATCTTTTCTCGTGAATTGGAATGATTTGCCAATTACGGCCTGGCCTATTTGCGGTGCTGACATTGTGCTGATGGGCGCGCTTTTCTTATCGGTATAAGCTGAGGTGCCACCATTGACGATGCGCACACCTTTTGGGCCGTTTGAGCATGCGCCTAGTAAAAGCAAGCCTGCAAGACTTACCAATTGAATTGAGGTGGTGATTGTTCGCGTCATCATGATTTCCAATTGTCGATGTGCCACAGGAGCGAAGCTATCGCAAGCTTTCTATAAGGTGCCGGGAGCGAGAACCAGAACTTGGGTTCTGAGTTTTACGCGTTCAAAAAGATCCGCTACATCTTCATTCAACATGCGTATGCAGCCTGATGAAAGAGCTTTGCCAATTGATTTAGGGTCATTGGTGCCGTGAATGCGAAATAATGTGTCGATGCCATTGGCATGCAAATAGAGGGCGCGGGCGCCTAAAGGATTTTCGGGCCCGCCTGGCATGCCATTGGCCCATTTGGCAGCAAGCGCATCGCGCTGGACCATTGATTCCGGAGGGAGCCACCGGGGCCAGCGGCGCTTCATGCCGATATAGGCCTGGCCTGACCACGCAAAACCCTCGCGGCCTACGCCTACACCATAGCGGATGGCTTGGTCGCCACTCAAAATGAAATAGAGATATTTATGGGCAGCATCGACAATGATTGAGCCTGCTGGCACTTGCGATCCGAAAGTGACTTGCTGGCGGCGGAATTTTGCTCGAAGCTTCGCGGATTCGCCTAGCGTGATTGGGAAATCAACTGGCGATTCATCTGGCGGCACCAAAGCTGGGTCACGGGTGAAATCAACGCCACCATAAAATGGATGCTCGGCGTCGGCGCGAGCGGCGGTGCCGAAAGCCACCAGAGCCAGGCCAAGACTCAAGATTTTTCTTCGGTTTAATAGACTAGCCATGATTCAATACTCTCCACACCAGCTGATATGGCGGGGTGGGTGGGCCAAAGCGTGGTCAACTTATGGCAATAACAAGGTTAGTGCTAAGTTGCTAAAGCGAATGTAGCTTGGCCATTGCGGTATTGTCCGGGTTTTCCGGTGGCCACAAATGGTTGGCAGGTCATGGGTGCGCCTTGAGGCAAGAAGGGGGCTGGTGCGAAGCTTTCGCAAAGTTGGCCGTCTTTGGCAGTCCATTTGCCGCCGGTTGTGCCTTTGCCTACGACCTCAACTAAAGATGTGCCATCAGGCGAATAGAGCGTTACACCGCTGTTCTTTGGCCCCACCCAGCGCCAACTTTTGCCAACGAGCATGGATTTAATTTGGCCAGCAGTTACCAGTTTTGGTGCCATCGGTGCTAATTCTGGCTGCGGTGCCAAGTTAACAGGCTGTGCTGCTGAAGGTTGATCCTTGAACACATTCATATTTGCGCAGGCCGAAAGACTCGCCGCGATAGCTAGCAAAGTTATTGTCTTCGTAGTTAAGTTCATATTCAATATCCCCCTTGATATGAGGCCTTACAACACCAAAGCTGTGGCAGCATTGTGGAGCAGTTCGGCTTATTCTGGCTGTTTAACAAGTTTTGCATCCAAAGGGCAACCTTCAATTGGGCAGGCAATTGTTATTTTTGCCGCAGAGATTTCAGCAGAATCAATCAGTTGTTCGGTGCTTCTCGCGAAGCGTACTTGCTCTGGAGCTGATGCGGCACTGCCAAACCACGGCACCTGGGTTTCAGCATGCGCTGTCGAATTGAAGGCTGCAATCAAAACCAAAGCTATCTGCCAACGCATTTTCACCTCCTCTACAAATACTTACGGATTTGGAGTTTGTGGGAAAAAGGTTGCCATAGCGTTAACCATGTTTTTTGAGGGCTTGACCCAACGGCATGGCGCACCTTATCCAGCGCCCCATGAATTATCGCCACGCCTTTCATGCTGGAAACCACGCCGATGTTTTGAAACATGCGGTGTTGGCGCGCATATTTGATTTGATGAAAGGCAAGGACAAACCTTTCGCGTTTCTTGATGCCCATGCCGGCATTGGACTTTATGATCTTGAGAGCGGGCCTGCCCAAAAAACCGGTGAATGGCAGGGAGGTATTGGGAAAATGGCCGATGCTTTTAATGCCGAGGTTGAAAAAGTTCTGGCGCCTTATCGCAGGGTTATTGCCGGAATGAATTCAGGTGACGCTTTGCGGTTTTATCCGGGCTCGCCGAAATTGGCTTTGGATTTGATGCGGGCAAAAGATCTGGTAATTGCCAATGAGTTGCATCCGCAAGATGTGCAAACACTGCAAGAGCTTTGTGGCTTTGACAAGCGCTTGCGGGTGAGCAACGTGGATTATGTGCAAAGCATTAAAGCCGAGTTGCCATTTGCACAGCGGCGCGGCGTGATTTTGATTGATCCGCCATTTGAAATTTTAGATGAAACAGGTCGCGTAGTGCAGGCGTTGACTTTTGGGCATCGCCGTTTTGCGACGGGGGTGTTTGTGATTTGGTATCCGGTGACGACGCAAGCATTCGCTGATAAATTTATTGATGCGATACAGGCCATGGCTTTGCCCAATATGCTGCAAGTGGAACTTCACGTGAAAGCTGCGTTTGAACGCGGTGGTTTGGCAGGATCAGGATTGATCATCGTCAATCCACCTTGGGGGTTGGACGCGGATTTGAATGTGCTTATGCCAGCTTTGGCCGCACGCTTGGGATTGGGAGAATGGGGGCGCAGCCTATTGCGCTGGCTGACACCCCCACTTTAATTAAATGCTTGCGTCGCTAATGGCTTTGGCGAGATCAATATATTCTTCGCTGGTAGCACCGCTTATTTTTCTAATTTCATCAAGTTGCACGCGGGCTAGATCCAATTTTCCTGCTGCAACAAAACCTTCGCCTAAATATTCGCGGGCCAATGTGAAATCTGGCTTCAGGGTGAGGGCTTTTTGATAATAGGTGATGGCCAGATCTAAGCGGCCGGCCTTGCGGTTGCTATAGCCCATGTAATTCAGGACGTCAGGATTTGATTTATCTTGAACGGCGGCGAGCACTGTGAGGGCCCATTCATATTCGCCCTGCTTGGCGAGAAGGCGGCCTTGATTGTAGAGTTCATCGTCTGGAATAACTCCGGCGGTGGCTTTGACACAAACCTTCACAGGCTTCTTGCCTTTTTTACGAATGGTCTTGATCACTTCACCGGTTTTGCAAACCAATTGAGTGGGCGAGGTCGATGAGCCAGAACCACCGCCGCCACTGTTGTTGCTGCCTGCGGCAAAAACGTTGGTAGCTGCGAACAGCAATCCAAGTCCTAGTGTGAGTGCAGTGATTTTCTTCATGAAGGTTGCTCCGGTTTGGGATTCGATAATGTTTATACGCATTCTCATTACGTTTATTCCCCGACTTTGGATTGAATGAATGTCAGATGAATGCTATGTTCAGGGTCTTCTCATCTCAGGTTTGCCATATTCGGGACATCGATCAGACATGATCACCCACTCAACCAACAGGAGAATATCATGACTAACATTTATGTATCATACAAGACAATGGCCGCCGCAGCCGTAATTGCATTTGGTGCCGTTACATTTTCTAGCGTGAGTGCCAATGCCAGCACAACAAATGACTTGCGTTTGTGCCATGCTAATTCGAAAGAGCGCTTTGTTAAGTGCTGCGAAACAGTAATTAGTCGCCAGAAAAAACCATTGTGGTTTGTTGAAAACAATTCTTCTTGCAGCAGCATTGTGGTGTGCCGCAAATCTAATGGGCCGATAACATATGTTGCTGCAAATCCATACCGTTGCAACTTGCAAATTCCACGCCTTGTCGATGACGGTGGCAGTGACACTCCATTACGCAGACTACAATAATCCGGTTTGTGAATCACTCATCTATATTCAATAGAAAACCGACCATTGTGCTAGTGGTCGGTTTTTTGATTATAAATCCACGCCATTTGCTGCAGAAGCAAATTGCTTGGTGTTGCCTGCAGCACAAAATTGCGGGCCGCAGCAGCAATGCCACTGCTGTGGTAAAGCTTTCCACTGCGCCAAGATGCAGCGTGAAGTTTTCGAGTCCTCTTACTGCGAAGGTTTGAGAGGCGTTCAAAGACCACTGCGACGGGTAGCTCTGCACCGAGAATTTTCCCCAAATTCGCAGCATCTTCCAATGCCATGGCAGCACCTTGGGCCAGATAGGGCAGGGTGCCGTGGGCTGCATCGCCTATTAGAATGGTGTTGCCTTGGTTCCATTGCTTTAGTGGCGGCACATAAGCGGCTGGCCAGGTGGTCCAATTTACGTGAGCCAATGTTAGTTTCAGTTCGTCATAGGCATTTGCGAAATGCAAATCTGGGGTTAAGCCTTGGGTAATGGCAACTAAATTTAACTTTGCCGGGTTTCCGATTGGGTAATGCACCACATGACCGCCTGGGAATAACCAGAGTGTAACGCAGTTGCTTTTGAAAGATGGAACCAGTGCGCGATAAAAAATTTCTTTTGTTACTATTGCGGCTGACCCGGGAAATAGGGTTTGCCGGGTTTTAGACCAGACCCCATCAGCAGCGATGATATTTTCATATGCTGTGATGTCTAAGACCTCTGAATTGGTTTTGATGGTAATCAGGGGTTTTGCATTAGCCACTAGCAATAATGCTTGCACCAAGTCTGCTCTATGGGCCACGCGGTAGGGTTGGCCGAAGCGCTGCTCAAATGATTTTCCCAAGGGAATACACTTTAAGATTTTTCCGTTTACACCACTTCGAATTTGAATTTCGGATGGCGAAGACGTGATGGGGGAGACAGCATCCCAAGCGCCTAGCTGTTGCAGGGCGCGCACGGCATTTGGTCCAAGCTGAAGGCCTGCGCCTATCGGATCAAATTTATCTACTTTTTCCAGAACGATAGCCTCGTGGCCTTTATTGGCAACTGCTAAGGCGCTGGCGAGACCTGCAATGCCGCCGCCGATAATGTGGAAAGTTTCTGGATTCATAAGCCTATCATGGTGTGGATTCTTGCTTGCTGCAACAGTTCCAAAGCCTTAGAGAGGGCGCGTTCAACAGGAAACTTGATTATGGGTTTTATCTCCGACTCGCTTAACCGCATTCAACCATCAGCCACCATTGCGATCAGCACCAAAGCGCAAGTGATGCAGGCTGAGGGCAAGAATGTGATTGGACTTGCCGCAGGTGAACCGGATTTTGAAACGCCACGGAACATTAAAGATGCTGCTATTGCGGCAATTAATGCTGGCAAGACGCGTTACACAGCGGTTGATGGCATTGCGGAATTGAAGAAGGCGATTTGTGCAAAATTCGCCCGCGAAAACGGCTTGGACTATAAGCCTTCACAGGTTTCCGTGGGCACCGGCGGCAAGCAGGTTTTGTTCAATGCACTTATGGCCACCGTGAACCCTGGCGATGAAGTGATTGTGCCTGCGCCCTATTGGGTGAGCTATCCTGATATTGTAATGCTGGCTGGTGGTGTGCCGGTTATTGTTCAGGGCGATGTTGCCAAGGGTTTTAAGTTACAAGCCAGAGCTTTGGAAAAAGCGATTACAGCTAAAACCAAATGGATTATTCTAAACTCGCCATCCAATCCTTCGGGTGCTGCATATTCTCATGCAGAAATGAAAGCGCTGACCGATGTTTTAGTGAGGCACCCTCATGTTTGGGTTCTCACCGATGATATGTATGAGCATCTGGTTTATGATGATTTCAAATTCTGCACAGTTGTGGAAATTGAACCTTCGCTTTATGGGCGCACGCTGACCATGAACGGTGTGTCCAAATCTTATTGCATGACAGGTTGGCGGATTGGATATGCCGCGGGGCCAGAAGTTTTGATTAAGGCGATGGCCAAGTTGCAATCACAATCGACATCTAACCCTTCCTCTATTGCGCAGTGGGCGGCAGTTGAAGCTTTGAATGGTCCGCAGGATTTTATTGCGGCTCATAATAAAATTTTTGTGGAGCGGCGAGATTTGGTTGTGTCCATGCTCAACCAAGCCAAGGGCATTTCATGCTTGACCCCTGAGGGTGCGTTTTATGTATATCCATCTTGCGCAGGCACAATTGGCAAGACGGCACCATCAGGCAAAGTGATTGCCAGTGATGAAGATTTTGTGTCTGAGTTACTGGCTTCTGAAGGTGTGGCTGCCGTGCATGGGGCGGCCTTCGGCACGTCGCCATATTTCAGAATTTCATACGCCACGGCCACTTCGATACTTGAGGATGCGTGCACGCGCATTCAGCGTTTTTGTGGAAACTTAAAATAAGGGACTAATTATGTACACTCAATCTATTCCAGCCCTGCAAAAGAATCTTGCAGCGCTTACAAAATTTCTGAAAAAAGCTGAGGCACATCTCGAAGCACATAAGCTAGATAAGGCCGTGGTGTTGGGACTTCGGGTTTATCCCGATATGTTCCCATTGCTTCGCCAAATTTTGTTGGTGACGGATTATAGCAAAGGTGCGGGGGCTCGCCTTGCGGGCATTCCAGTTCCGAGTTTTCCGGACGATGAAAAAACATTCGATGAAATTTATGCGCGCATTGCTAAAACTGAATCCTTCTTGGCTTTGCTGGATGCGAAAAGCTTTGAAGGGGCTGAGACTCGCGAAATTACGATGAAAGTTGCCGGTCAAGACATGAAATTTTCGGGCCAGAGATATTTTAGCGACATGGCTTTGCCCAATATCTATTTTCACATGACAACTGCCTATAACTTGCTCCGTGGCATTGGTGTGCCTTTGAGCAAGGGCGACTTTGTGGGTAGCTAACAATTAAGTGATCAAGCGTTAATTGCTTGTGGGCGCAAATCGCTTTAGCTTTCTTGGCTAAAGAGGAGTTGCGCCCATGAATATACTTAAGCGTAGAGGATGGGAAATTTCGGAATCGCAAGTGACGCCGGAACATTTGTTTTTCAATCGCCGCCAAATTCTTGGAGGCGTTGCAGCACTTCCCCTCATTGGTTCTGCACAAGCGGCTGCGAATGCGAAATTTGCGGATGCGGGCCGTGCAGTGACCAATGAAGCGCAGAATACGACCTACAATAACTTTTATGAATTTGGCACGTCGAAAAGCATTTCGGATGCGGCCCAAGCGCTGATTACAAAGCCGTGGGGTATCACTATTGATGGTTTGGTTGATGCGCCGCTGGCACTCGACTTTGAAGAGTTGATGAAGAAGTTTGCAGTTGAGGATCGCATTTATCGCCATCGCTGTGTAGAAGCTTGGGCTATGGTGGTGCCGTGGACTGGCTTTGCGCTGAAAGATTTGATCGCTTTGGCAAAGCCAAAGCCTGAAGCTAAATATGTGCGGTTTGAAACGTTCAATGATCCCAAGATGGCGCCGGGCCAAGACCCCAATTCATTCAGTGCTTATCCTTGGCCCTATGTTGAGGGCTTGTCGATGGCTGAAGCGATGAATGATCTGGCCTTCATTGCCACTGGCGCTTATGGCAAGGATTTACCAAAATCGATGGGTGCGCCATTGCGATTGCACCTGCCGTGGAAATATGGCTTCAAGTCGATCAAGTCGATTGTGAAAATTAGTTTTGTGGCTGAGCAGCCGATGAATTTTTGGCAGGCGATATCATCCAATGAATATGGCTTCTGGGCCAATGTGAACCCTGAAGTTCCGCACCCGCGCTGGAGCCAAGCAACCGAAGAAGTGTTAGGCACGGGCGAGCGTGTGCCGAGTGTTCTTTACAATGGCTATGGCGAATTTGTTGCCGACCTCTACAAAGGCATGGAAAAAGACCCGATCTTTTTCTGATGAATCGGTTATGCTTGCCGCATGACTTTTGACTTGTTTTTAGCGCTGTTTGTGTTTGGTGGCATTGCGGCTTTCACGCCGGGGCCTAATAATACCATGTTGCTTGCCACGGGCATTAACTTTGGTGTGCGGCGCGCGTGGCCGCATATTATGGGTGTGGCGATAGGCCTTCCACTGATGATTGCCTGCATCGGCTTTGGGTTAGGCCAAATATTTGAAATCTATCCATGGATTTATGTGGTGCTTAAATATGCAGGTGCTGCTTATATGGTGTGGCTGGCATGGAAGATTGCCATGTCCTCGCCTTCAGGCGATGATGGCAACATCAGGAGCGAACCCGTCACATTTCTGCAAGCCTGCGCCTTGCAATGGGTGAACCCAAAGGCGTGGATCATGGCTGTTACCGCTCTCTCAGCTTACACTGTGGCAGGGCATTATTCGGTTGGCGTTTTGGTGGTGGTGGGTACATTTGTTTTTATGGGCTTCACCAGCGCGCTGACTTGGGTTTTTTTTGGCGCTGCACTCAAACATATTTTGAACGATGAGCGCTATTACCGATTTATCAATTGGGGTTTAGCCTTCGCGCTGTTGGCTAGCTTGGTGCCAATGCTGTGGCATTGAGGAGTGTGTGATGAAAAAAATTCTGCAAATTGTGCTGTTTTTGGGCATGACATTTCCAGCGCAAGCCGGAGCAACTTGCAATGCAACTGCGGCGCGGGCTTGGGTGGTTGGCACCATTATTGAGGCTTTTGCACAGGGGCCTACATGTGAGAAAGCTGTCGTTACGCTAGTTATTCGCAACAAAGAAGGCGATCCACTTTTCACACATGCATATGACACAGCTAATTTGATGAACTTCACGCAGCCGCCCGCAGTCAATGCCAAGGCTTTGGGTGCTACGTTGAAAGATTGGATTTCGGGCGGTGGCTTTATGACAGCCGCTCATAAGTTGGTGGTTGATGGCGAGTTTCCGTTCACCGTTGATGAAGGTGTGGACGCGGCCACATTTGCCAAATACCGCAAAGCTAAGCTGCCCCTGTTTTGTTACATTCAAGGCATGGAAAGCGGCAACTGCTTGGTGCTGGATAGGGACGGGGCAGTGGTAGATGTTGGAGTGCAGAGCTTTCCGGGTTGACATTTTCTATTTAATGTAGTAACAATAAATATGAAGATCATATTTGATCCTGAGAAATATGCATTCACGCTGGAAACGCGGGGACTTGATATGGCAGATGCCGCACAGGTCTTCATGGGTAGAAACGTGACTATGTAGGATGATCGGAATGACTATGGCGAAACTCGTTATGTCACTGTTGGGTTTATCAATAAACGAATGGTTTATGTAGCGTGGACTCCGCGAGACGGAGCCTATCGCATTATCAGCATGAGGAAAGCAAATGAACGCGAGCAACAAAAATATGGCCCCCAACTGGATTGATCCAGACGAAATTCCCGATATGACAACGCCCTATTGGGAAAAGAAATTTAATGAAGCACCCGTTTCACGCGGGCGCCCAATTTTGCCTGTTACGAAGGTTTCAACAACGATCCGCCTCGATGCCGATATCTTAGAAAAATTCAGAGCCCAAGGCCCACGCTGGCAATCTCGGATCAATGAGGTGCTGAAGGAGTGGTTGGCGCGACGCTAAAAACTCCATTCCTTCGCTTTGCCCACGATGAAGTCTCTAAACACTGTCACGCGTTTGGTTTCCTTTAGTTCTTCGGGGTAGACGAAATAGGTGTCGAATTGGGGGGCTTCCAACGGCAAGTCGATGAGAACCAAATTCATATCAGGAGCTACGACGTAATCGGCCAGTGAGCCAATGCCAGCCCCGGCTTGCACGGCGCGGCGCACCCCATAGACATTGTTGACGCGTAAGGCTGATTTTCGCTGCGCAGAAGGTTCACGGCCAATGGTCTCAAGCCAATTCA
Organism: Hyphomicrobiales bacterium; assembly: GCA_031416755.1. GTDB lineage: Bacteria > Pseudomonadota > Alphaproteobacteria > Rhizobiales > Aestuariivirgaceae > Aestuariivirga. The sequence continues at coordinate 3,787 of JANOUE010000036.1, read as the reverse complement.
AGTTGGTGAGATAACCTTCAGTTGCGCCGAACGTAACGAGGCGGTGATTATCTAAATCTTCTATTGATTTGGGAATGCCATGCTTTTTCACATAATCGACCGATGCATAAATGTGATGGTGCACTGTGAAGAGTTTGCGTTGGATTAAATCGGGTTGGGTGGGCCTGCGCAACCTGATGGCCACATCTGCTTCGCGCATGGAGAGATCGAGTTCAGTGTCGTCTAACATCAGAGATACTTTGATGTCGGGGTATAAATCCATAAATTCAGTGATGCGCGGTGTGAGCCACACTGAACCTAGACCCACAGTAGTTGTGATGCGCAATTCGCCGGATGGCTTTTCTTTTGAATCCATCAACCGCGTTTGGGCGGCAGCTAATTTGGTGAAGACTTCATGCGCCGTGCGGTAAAGCATTTCGCCTTGCTCGGTTAAAATCAAACCACGCGCGTGGCGGTGAAAAAGGATTACGTTCAAATCCTCTTCCAGCGCACTCACTTGGCGGCTAACTGCCGATTGCGAGAGCAGCAATTCGGTTCCGGCATGGGTGAAGCTTCCGGCGTCTGCCACCGCATGAAAAATTCGAAGCTTGTCCCAATCCATGATTATTCCGCCGCCTGTTTGATCTCGACTTTGTTGTGCAGATATTTCTCAGCTTCCAGTGCCGCCATGCAGCCCATGCCTGCGGCAGTGACGGCTTGGCGATAAATGTCATCGGACACATCGCCGGCTGCAAAGACGCCGGGGATGGTGGTGGCGGTGGACCATGGGGCTGTCATGAGATAGCCACCGTTTTTGAATGGCAGTTGACCTTCAAAAAGTTCGGTTGCCGGTTTATGACCAATGGCAATGAATATTCCGTGTACGGATAAATCTGTTATCTCGCCGGTTTTAACATTCTTCAACCGCGCGGTGGTCACACTGCGGGGTTCCGTGGTGCCGAGAACATCTGCCAATGCAGTGTCCCAAATTACTTTGATCTTCGGATGCGCAAACAGGCGATTTTGCAAAATGCGTTCAGCCTTAAATTCATTGCGGCGGTGCACCACGATGACTTCTGTTGCGAAATTGGTGAGGAATAAAGCTTCTTCAACAGCGGTGTTGCCACCACCCACCACCATCACTTTTTTGCCACGGTAGAAGAAACCATCGCAAGTGGCGCAGGCTGATACGCCGAAGCCTTGGAAGGCTTGCTCGTTGGGCAGACCCAGCCATTTGGCTTGCGCTCCGGTGGCAATGATCAGAGCGTCACAGGTATAAACCATGCCACTATCACCGACCAGTTTTACAGGCGATGCTTTGAGATCGACCGAGGTGATTGTATCTGACACAATCTCGGCTCCCATGTGTTCAGCTTGGGCCTTCATTTCATCCATCAAGAATGGGCCTTGGATGGTTTTGGCAAAGCCAGGGTAATTTTCCACATCGGTGGTAATGGTTAGCTGGCCGCCGGGTTGGATGCCTTGGATCACCAGAGGTTGCAGCATGGCGCGTGCGGCATAAATGGCGGCGGTGTAACCGGCTGGGCCGGAACCGATTACAATCACTCGGGCATGACGGGTCGACATATTAGACTTCCTATGAGCTATGATCATTGAGCATAGCTCATATGGGGTGCTGGGCATAGAGGCCGCAAGAGGTTGTGAACCGGAATTGGTGCCTTATGGAATCACGAAATTTTATTGCTATAAGCTTTTTATGAACACAGCTCATGATCTCGATACTATTGATTGGAAAATTCTGAAGGAATTGCAGCGCGAAGGGCGGGTTTCCAATGTGGAACTTGCTTCGCGGGTTGGGCTTTCGCCGCCGCCGACATTGCGTCGGGTGCAGGCCCTGGAGAAGGCGGGCTTCATTACCGGCTACCGGGCACAGTTAGATGGTGCGAAGTTAGGGTATGGCGCGGAGCTAGTTGCGTTGGTTGGCCTTAAGAGTCAGGCTGAGCATGAAATGAAAGAGTTTGAACGCCGGGTGGCGGGCTGGCCAATTGTGCGTGAGTGCTATGCAGTTTCAGGAGTTGCAGACTATATGCTGAAATGCGCAGCGCGCGATTTGCAATCGATCCAAAGTTTTGTTTTAGGGGCCTTATCGAAGGCACCTAATGTTGAGAGCGTGAAGACGTCTCTGATTTTGCATGTCGCCAAAGATGAGCCGGGAGTTCCATTGGTATGAAACACTGGCTGTCGCTCTCGTCGGCAGCGCTTGCTGCGGTTATTGTCGGTTTTGCTTCAACCATTCTCATCCTCATGCAGGCTGCTCAGGCCATTGGAGCAACAGTTGCGCAACAAGCGTCGATGGCAGCTATTTTATGTTTCATGATGGCGGCCACCACTCTCATATTGTGCTTGCGTTACAAAATGCCGATCATCATTGCATGGTCCACGCCTGGGGCAGCGTTGATTGTTGGAAGCGCTCAAGGTGTAACTTATTCGGCAGCTTTGGGGGCCTTTGTGTTTGCAGGTGCACTGACGGTGCTGGCTGGATTGGTGCGGCCGCTTGAACGCGCGATCGAAAAAATGCCGGCGGCAATTGCGTCTGCCATGCTCGCAGGGGTTTTGCTCACATATGTTTTGAAAGTTCCGCCTGCTGCAATTGCTGCACCTTGGTTGGTGTTGCCGCTGGTTTTAGTGTTCTTCAGTGTACGGATGATTTATCCACTGTATGCTGTGCCGATCATTGTGGTTTTGGGTTTGGTGCTGGCTGGATTCAGCGGTCGCATGGGTCCAGAGTGTTGTGCGGTGGGCTTAACTGCCTTCACATTCGAAATGCCGCAGTTTGTCTGGCCAGTCATGTTGGGCATAGGTGTGCCGCTATTTCTGGTGACCATGGCATCACAAAATCTGCCCGGTTTTGCAGTGCTGCGCGCAGCAGGTTATCAGCCACCGGTGAGTGGTTCATTGCTGGTTACGGGTTTGGGCTCTATAATTTCGGCTCCGTTTGGGGGGCATGCTGTGAACATGGCGGCGATCTCGGCATCACTGGCTACCGGACCGGACGCCCATCCTGATCCCACCCAGCGCTGGAAAATCGCCTATCCCTATTTTGCATTCTATGTGGTGGTTGGTTTAGCAGCCATGAGTTTTGTGACCATTTTGGGCGCATTGCCAAAAGAGCTGGTGGCGGCTATTGCTGGGCTCGCGTTATTTTCTCCGTTGATGAGCAGTATCGCTGCCATGGTAATGGACGGCGCCGACGTGGAGGCGGCGATGGTCACATTTCTGGTGACCGCATCAGGTGTCACAATGTTCGGCGTGGGGGCGGCATTCTGGGGGCTTGTAGTGGGGCTGGTAGTTTGGGGGGTGAAGCGGGGTAACCTTGCAATTTGGCCGAAGCATTCTATTTAAGAGTAAGGAGATTTAGAAATGAAAATCAAAGCTATTGTTCATGATGCCGAGGAGGGTGGGTTTTGGGCCGAGGTTCCAGCAATTCCGGGTTGCGCCACCCAAGGCGATACGCTCGACGAACTTTTGTTCAATCTAAAAGAGGCTATTGAAGGTTGTCTGTCTGTCGATGTTGTTGCTGCCAAATCCACCGACAATCAACGCGTGTTTGAGATCGCCGTTTGAAAGAAATATCTGGCAAAGCTTCTGCGCGTAGCTGGAAGTCATCACATTTATGGTAAAGAGGGGAGCATATTGCGGCTGTCTGTTCCTATTCATAGCAACAAGGCCTTAAAATTTGGCTTGTTGCGAAAGCTCATGAAGCAAGCTGCAATTTCTGAACAAGATATTTAAGCCTCCCTTTGCTCTAGAAATTATCGAAGGCACCCCGCATGAAATCTTCTGAAAC
>JANOUE010000035.1:0-8645 GCA_031416755.1 Hyphomicrobiales bacterium | reverse complement strand
TCTGATTGCCTGTTGGGCGATCAACGCCTTCGAAATGCTGGGCAGCATCAGACTTTGCCTTCCATGTTGTGTCCATGCTGAGCAGGTTGACGAAATAGTCTGTGCTCAACGTATCAACCTTCTTGGTGAACACACCGTGTTGAGCCCCACCGACATTGGCATTGAGCACGCGCAAACCACCAATGAGAACAGTCATTTCTGGTGCAGTCAACGTGAGCAACTGGGCCTTGTCGATCAGCATTTCCTCAGCTGAAATTGTATAAGTCGATTTCATGTAGTTGCGGAAGCCATCGGCGATGGGCTCCATCACGGCAAAGCTTTCCACATCGGTCTGGGCTTGGGTGGCGTCGACGCGACCTGGTGTAAATGGAACATCTGTTTTATGCCCCGCCGCTTCTGCCGCCTGCTCCACGGCAACACAACCACCCAAAACAATCAGATCAGCCAGAGAGACTTTGTTGCCGCCGGCCTGGGTATTGTTGAAAGCTTCCTGAACCGCCTTCAATTTACTTAAAACCATCGGCAGTTGGGCAGGCTGGTTGACGTCCCAATCTTTCTGCGGTGCCAAGGCAATGCGTGCGCCATTGGCCCCGCCCCGCTTGTCCGAACCACGGAAAGTGGAGGCCGAAGCCCAGGCCGTTGTGACCAATTGCGAAATTGACAGCCCGGATGCCAAAATCCTTGCCTTGAGCGCCGCAATGTCATTTGCACCAATGACGTTGCCATTGGCAGCGGGCAGGGGGTCTTGCCATAGCAAGATTTCCTTGGGCACCAGTGCACCAAGATAAAGTACGCGCGGACCCATATCGCGGTGCGTAAGCTTGAACCAAGCCCGCGCAAAGGCATCAGCAAACTGATCAGGGTTCTGGTGGAAGCGCCGGGAAATTTTTTCGTAAATCGGGTCCACCCTCAATGCGAGATCTGATGTCAACATTGATGGCGCATGGCGTTTTACCGGATCATGTGCATCAGGAATAGTACCAGCACCTTTGCCGTCCTTAGGTGCCCATTGATGTGCGCCAGCCGGGCTCTTGGTCAATTCCCATTCAAACCCAAACAGAATCGAAAAGAAGTCATTGGTCCACTGTGTGGGCTTGGTGGTCCATGTCACCTCAAGCCCACTGGAGATGGCATCTCCACCTTTGCCGCTCTTATAACTTGAAAGCCAACCCAGGCCTTGCGCTTCGAGCGGAGCAGCTTCTGGTTCTGGACCAACATGAGATGTGAGACCAGCGCCATGGGTTTTGCCAAAAGTGTGGCCACCTGCAACCAGCGCCACTGTCTCCTCATCATTCATCGCCATGCGCGCGAAGGTTTCGCGAATATCACGCGCTGATGCGAGAGGATCAGGATTGCCGTTCGGGCCTTCGGGGTTCACATAAATGAGCCCCATTTGAACTGCAGCCAAAGGTGTTTCCAATTCGCGGTCGCCGCTATAGCGCTTGTCGTCCAGCCACGTTCCTTCCGCACCCCAGTAGATGTCTTCGCCAGGTTCCCAAACATCAGCTCGGCCCCCACCAAAACCAAAAGTCTTGAAGCCCATGGAATCAAGCGCGCAGTTGCCTGTAAAAATCAAAAGATCAGCCCATGAAAGATTGCGGCCATATTTTTGTTTGATCGGCCACAGCAGGCGCCGCGCCTTGTCCAAATTGGCATTGTCTGGCCAGCTATTCAAAGGCGCAAAACGTTGCGTGCCATAGCCAGCGCCACCGCGACCATCAGCCGTGCGATAGGTGCCAGCACTATGCCACGCCATGCGAATGAACAATGGGCCATAATGGCCAAAATCAGCAGGCCACCAGTCTTGTGAATTGGTCATCAAAGCGGTGACGTCGTTCTTCAAGGCCTCGAGATCAAGCTTCTTGAAGGCTTTTGCATAATCAAACCCTTCGCCCATCGGGTTTGACAGCGCTGAATGTTGGTGCAGCACTTTCAGGTTCAGCGAATTTGGCCACCAATTAGCATTTGACCGCCCAGAAGACGTCATCTGTTTAGCCGCCCCATGCATCACTGGGCATTTGCCAACAGTCTCTGAATTCGTTCCGTTCATGTTATTCTCCATTGATCTCAATTGATGGCGCAAAGTCTACCAAAGACCTGTCATTTGTCTAAGCGCTATTCTTCAATTGTGGCATTAAGGGCTATTAATCTTGTCCACAAAATGGGTGTTCCGTTGGCTGCCAACACGCGGTAGATTGCGGCCATGCTAACTTACTCGATTCTGAACGCAGTTGAAACTCCAAATCTGATCTTGCGTGAAATCAATCCGCAGGACAGCGTGGATTTGGCTGGCTTCATGACCCAGAGTCGCTATCAACGCTACATTGCCCACAAGCTGAAGAACCAAGATGAAGTGGCAGAATTTGTGCGCCGCCAAATTGCAAGTCAGGGTGATGCAAAACGCCGCGTGTTCCACCTTGCCGCTGAAGAACGCTTATCAGCAGAAGTTGTGGGCGATGGTTTTCTGATCAACCACCAAGACCATGCCATAGAAATGGGTTGGGGCCTGCATCCGGCTTTATGGTCGGTGGGTTTCGGCACTGAAATAGGCCGCGCACTTTTAGGTCTAGGCTTTGAAAAACTGATAGCTAAAACCATGTGGTGCAAGATTATGAAGGACAACAAGCGGTCTGCCCGCCTTGCAACTCGCATTGGAATGCGCCATGTGAGCACGGATCCAGCTTATCCAGTTGGGCACGGCCGTTTTGAGCCGATCGACATTTACCGCATCACGGCCGAGCAATATTTTGATCTGCCTTATTAGGGCATAGATAAAGTGCAAAATTCTGAAGTCACAATCGTAGGTGCAGGCCCAGCTGGTTTAATGGCCGCTGAAGTTTTGGCCACTGGCGGCATGAAAGTGACGATTGTCGATCATATGGCAAAACCTGCGCGCAAGTTTTTGCTGGCGGGCCGGGGTGGTCTCAACCTCACCCATTCAGAGCCCATGGAGGCATTGCTTGAGCGCTATGGCGATGCCAAAGATTTTCTAACTCCCGCCATCCGCGCCTTCCCGCCATCGGCTTTGGTTGACTGGGCAAACGGGCTGGGTATCGAAACTTTCGTGGGCTCCTCAGGCCGCGTTTTCCCCAAGCACATGAAAGCCTCGCCACTTTTGCGTGCTTGGTTGCAGCGCCTTGATGCTCTGGGCGTAACTTTGAAATCCGGCACCCGCTGGCAAGGCTTTGACGGCAACCTCACCATCCTTGCCATGGGTGGCGCCAGCTGGCCGCAACTAGGCTCAGATGCTGAATGGATTCCAATTCTGCGCAGCGAAAATATCCGCGTTAATGCGTTCCGCCCCGCCAACAGCCGCTTCCTTGTAGAGTGGAGCCGCGTGTTCAGAGATCGTTTCTCCGGCACCCCGGTTAAAAATATTGGCCTCAATTATGCGGGCACCAAAGTGCGTGGCGAATTAATGATTTCGAGCGAAGGCATTGAAGGCGGAGCCATCTATGCCTTGTCGCGCCACATGCGTGATCAGCCGGGGCAATCCTTGTTGGTCGATCTGCGCCCTGATTTGACTGCCGAAGTTGTGGACCAGCGTCTAGCAGCCCGCCCACGCGGCAAAGACACACACTCAAATTGGCTGCGCAAAGTGGCAGGCCTTTCTCCTGTTGGAATTTCTCTGTTGAAGGAAACCAATGCGCCCATCACGGGTGCAGGCATTAAATCCGTCGCCATAAAAATCATGCGGCCAGCCAGCTTAGTGCGCGCCATATCGTCTGCAGGCGGCGTGGCTCTCACGGAACTTGACGAACATTTCAAAATAACATCTTTGGGCAATGCCTATGCCATTGGTGAAATGGTGGATTGGGAAGCGCCCACAGGCGGTTATTTGCTCCAAGCCTGTTTCTCATCAGCCGTGGCAGCCGCCAAAGATATCCTCGCAAACCAAGCCTAATCCCCGCCATATTTCGCCGCTAAAGCTAGTGGCACGGCAGCGACGGAGATTTGATAAATGAAACACGCCCGCATTCTAGTGGTGCTGTGGTGCAGCGCTATTGCCGCCCCATCAGCCTATGCCAACAAAGCCGATTATTGCGCAGCCTATGCGCGTGACTTCGCCGATGCCCGCGCCACCGCTAAGCCGCTTTGGCAGCATAAATATGATATTGCTTTAGCGGCCTGCATTGATCCGCCAAAAATAGTTTCGGAACCCAAAGTCCCAACCGCCAAAGTAAAACCCAAACCGGTTCAGGAAGTATTTATACCTCCCGAACCTGAGCCTGATCCATTGCCAGCGCCCGTCGTCGCAAAACCCACTAAGAAACTGCGTTTGATTTTGGCTCCGGGCTCGGTTGAGTGGAATGTCTATTGCGGCAAGAAATACGCAAGTTTCAACGCCAAAACTGGAACCTACCTGTCGCGCACCGGAACCGAGAGGAAGTGCTTGGTAACCGGCTAGCGAGCATCCGCCAAAATCATCTCCGCCGCCCGCCACGCGAGCATCATCGTGCCGCCATTCAAATTTCCTGTCAGGATAGTGGGGAATGCCGACGCATCGACCACACGCAATCCCTGCAGGCCATGAACCCGCAGCCGTGGGTCAACCACCGACGACTTTGCAATACTTCCCATGCGGCAGGTGGAACTGGGGTGATAGACTGTGCCGCTGCGTTGTTTGAGATCGGCGATCAACTCTTCATCGCTTTGCACGGCAGGTCCGGGGCGCAATTCTTCGGCGATGATTTTTGCGAGAGGCTCTTGCGCCGCAATTACCCGCAAGAATTTCACCGCCTCCAACATCTCTTCAATATCATTGTCGGTTGAAAACACATTGGCTTCAATGCGGGGATAGATTTTCGCATCAGGTGAAGTAATCATAATTTCACCTACACTTGTGGGCCGACAATTTGAAAGTCCGATCGACATTCCCGAATATGGATCAGGCGTCAGCAATGGCCGCTCACCCGGGCGCGGGATCAGCGTAGAAAAAGCTTGGAAATAAAGCTGCATGTTTGGTTGGATGCGTTGTGCACTGCTGCGGAAAAAACCTCCGCCCTGATTAATGCTCAAACTGAGAGGCCCGCGCCGCGTTGCAAAATACTGCAAACCCACACGAAGCTTGCCCCACCATGGCCGCAGAACATCGTTCAAAGTCGGCACGTTAACCCGGTAGGTATAATTGATACCTTGATGGTCTTGTAAATTCCGCCCAACATTTTCATTGGCATGGCAAACATCAATGCCCAGCGATTGCAAGTGAGCGGCAGGCCCAATTCCAGAAAGTTGCAAAAGCTGTGGTGAGTTGACTGCACCACCTGATAATATAACTTCGCAGCTAGCCTTGGCTGTTTTCACAACGCCATTTTGCAGATATTCGATGCCAACCGCCCTGCGGCCCTCAAACAAAATATTTGTCGCATGCGCATGAGTCTCGACGCACAAATTCTTGCGCTTCATCGCCGGCCGCAAGAACGCCCGCGCTGCTGAGTTGCGAACGCCATTTTTTACAGTCAGTTGAAAATTACCCACACCTTCTTGCGTAGCGCCATTAAAGTCTGGGTTATATTTAAGCCCAGCTGCTTCGGCGGCCTTCACAAAATTTGAATAGAGCGGATGCAAATCCTTGGTATTGGCGCTGATGAAAAGTGGCCCGCCAGAGCCACGATATTGATCGCCGCCAGCTTCATTGTCTTCAATTGCTTTGAAAGCGGGCAGCACGTCATCCCAACCCCAGCCAGTGTTTCCAGCGGCTTTCCAATCTTCAAAATCCGATGCAGCACCCCGCACATAAACCATGGCATTGATTGAACTGGAACCGCCCAACACTTTTCCGCGCGGCCAATTATCTTCCTGCCCATTAAGACCTGCGTCAGCTTCGGCATGATAAAGCCAATTTACAGTGGGGTCATAATAAAGCTTGCCGTAACCGAGTGGCAATTGAATATAAAATTTAACATCACTGCCGCCTGCCTCAAGCAGCAAAACCTTGTGGCGTCCGCTGGCGGTCAAGCGCTCCGCCAACACACAGCCAGCCGACCCAGCACCCACAATAATATAATCAAAATTTTCACCCATGAGCACTGTGTGGACCAGCTCACGCTGTTTTGGCAAGATGGTTCAGAGGTGAAAAAAATTGCACACTGGTTCAATTCATAGCCATATCGAAACAAGAAATTTTCTGAGATAGTGAAATTTATAAAGGGACGACCCATGAAAATCAAAGATCTCAGAGTGTTCATCGTTGGCAACCCACCACCAGGCTGGGGCGGGCGATACTTCACGTTTGTGAAACTCACCACCGACAACGGCATTGTTGGATATGGCGAATGCTATTGTGCAACCTTTGGTCCCAAGGCCATGACAGCCATGATTGAAGACACCTTCGGTCGCTATGTTGAAGGCATGGATCCATTCCACATCGAAAGCCTGTGGCGTAAAGTTTATGGTTCAGGCTTCACGCACCGCCCAGACGTGAGTTTGATGGGCGTTCTTTCGGGCATTGAAATTGCGCTGTGGGACATCATCGGAAAATCTTTGAACAAGCCGATTTATGAATTACTCGGCGGCCGCGTTCACGAAAAACTTCGCTCTTATACATATATCTATCCGGATCTTGCTAAAGGCCAAGACGATTCAATTTATTGGAATGCTGAAGCCTCGGCAGAGCGTGCAGCACATTATGTGAAGCAGGGTTTCACCGGCATCAAGTTTGATCCCGCAGCACCTTACTCGTCATTTGATCCGCGCCAGCCTTCATTGGAATCGATGGAGCTCTGCGCCAAATTCTGCAAGCTAATCCGTGAAGCTGTGGGCAATAAAGCAGATTTATTGTTCGGCACCCATGGTCAATTCACAGCGTCAGGCGCCATCCGCTTTGCCAAGCAAATCGAAGCCTATAATCCGCTGTGGTTCGAAGAACCGACACCACCCGATCGGCCAGAGGAAATGGCATTGGTGGCGCGCGGCACATCGATCCCTATTGCCACTGGTGAACGCCTGACTACCAAATATGAATTTGGCCGCGTGTTAGAGTTGCGCGCTGCTTCAATTTTGCAAATGGCTTTGGGTCGCGTGGGTGGCCTGTGGGAGGCCAAGAAAATCGCGGGCATGGCCGAAGTGAACTACGCGCAAATTGCACCACACCTTTATGCAGGCCCCATTGAAGCCGCCGCTAATATTCAATACGGCACGTCACTGCCCAACTTCCTCATCCTCGAAAGCATCGAAACTTTTGGAGGCTTCTATACCAAGCTTTTGAAAAAACCCATCCGCTGGGAGCAGGGCTATGTGATCCCCCCAACCGAACCAGGCCTAGGAGTTGAATTGAATGAAGAAGTGGCACTGGCCCACCCTTACACTGGAACCAAACTCCATCTGGAAATGACCAATCACCCGATCAATGTTTGATTTAGACAACCCTTCGAGGCCCTGCTTGCGCAGGTCACCTCAGGGTGAGGGCCTCTGAATTTCCCTCATGCTGAGGTGCTCGTAGCAAAGCGAAGAGCCTCGAAGCATTGCTAGCAATTTAAGTGAGGTACAGAAACATGAAATACGGTTACATCGGATTGGGTAATCTTGGCGGGAACATTGCAATGAGCCTGATCAAGGCCGGCTACGACCTCAAAGTCTATGATCTCAACCCCGCTTTGGCTGAGCGGCATGTGAAAGCCGGAGCGACATGGGCGGCCACACCTAAAGAATTGGCGCAACACGTCGATCACGTTTTCACCTGTCTGCCTTCTCCCACAGTTTCAGAGAAAGTTCTAACCGAGCTCCTCCAAGGCCTGAATTCAGGATCAACATGGATCGAAAACTCCACCAATGGCCGCGATGAAATCATCCGGCTGGCAGGCTTGGCTACGGCCAAAGGGGTGCGAACCTTGGAAGCCCCGGTCACGGGCGGTGTGCATTTAGCTGCACGAGGTGAAATCACGGTTTTAGCTGCTGGAGACAAAGACTTATACGAGATGCATCACAAAGCACTTGAGGCCATCGGCAACAAAATCTTCCACATGGGGCCGATTGGCTCGGCGGCAGTCATCAAAGTGATCACCAATATGTTGGCCTTTATCCATTTGGTGGCTGACGCCGAAGCCTTAATGCTGGCAAAACGCGGCGGAATTGATTTGGCCCAAGCGTGGAGCGCCATTTCAGCCTCAAGCGGCACCAGCTTTGTGCATGAAACCGAAGGCCAACTTATTTTGAATGGCAGTTACGATATTGCTTTCACCATGGATTTGGCATTGAAAGATTTGGGCTTTGCTATGAATTTCGGCAAAGAATTTGGGGTGCCACTCGATTTGGCTTCGATGACCAATCAAACATTCATTAAAGGTAAAGCCGCTTATGGCGGTGCCGCACAATCCACTCAAATCGCAAAACTGCTGGAAGATGCCCTTGGAACAGATTTGCGCGCCGAAGGCTTTCCTGCCAGATTAGAGTAAAGGACGGCAGGAGGGTGATTTTATTTCAAGACGCAGTTTTTGTGCAACTACGGCTTCCGCATTGGCATTTAACACTTTGGCGGCACAAGCAGAGTTGAAATCTGCCAAGGCCGCCGGGTTTTCAATGCCACTTGAAACCGTGCGCCATGCACGAACATTCATGCAATGGCCAGCTGTAGCTGAGATTTACGGCAGCCAGAAAAAACTAAATGCAGTGCACAACTCTATAGCACTGATCGCAAATTTTGGAGC
>JANOUE010000034.1:0-2400 GCA_031416755.1 Hyphomicrobiales bacterium | reverse complement strand
TCGATGTGGAAGACTTTATCGCCTTTCTCGCGAATTCGCGTTTGACCTTAACGCCAATTGGTGGAGTGCAAGCACTTGCGAATGAGTTCCAACAAGGAGAAAAATCCCTCACTGATTCCGCTTTGCATGGCTATTTGTTTTTCAGAATACCATTGTTCAATCCAACGCGGTTTTTAGATTTCACGCTGCCTGTGGCGCGGGCCTTTGGTGGTCGAATTTCACTTATTACTATTGCCGTCGTTGGTCTGATCGGATTTTATTTTGCCGCCCAACAATGGGATCAATTTGTTACGACGTTTTTTGATTTCTTCTCGCTCGAAGGGCTGGCCCTTTATTCCACGACTTTGCTTGGTCTCAAAATATTCCATGAACTGGGCCATGCTTATGTGGCGCGGCACTTCAATGTGCGTGTGCCTGTGATGGGGGTCGCATTCATGGTTATGGCACCAATGCTTTACACCGAGACCAGTGATGCATGGCGGTTGCAGAGCAGAAGGGAACGTTTGCTCATTGATGCGGCAGGTGTGTTGGTTGAAATTGCAATTGCGGCAATTGCACTTTTTCTCTGGGCGTTTTTGCCGGATGGGCCTTGGCGTTCTGCGAGCTATTTTGTAGCTGCTACTGCCTGGATCATGAGCGTTTTTGTCAATCTCTCGCCATTCATGCGTTTTGATGGGTATCATCTTCTTGCCGATGCTTTGGGCATGTTTAATTTGGGGCCGAGGGCTTTTGCGCTTGGCACTTGGAAATTGCGGCAAATTCTATTTGCGCCTGCTGAGGCACCACCGGAACTATTTTCTGTAAGGTTGCGGCAAGGCTTGGTTATGTTTGCGTGGGGCACATGGGTTTACCGACTTTTGTTATATCTCGGCATCGCTTACACAATTTACATCATGTTCCCTAAAGTGGTGGGCATTCCACTTGCTATCATTGAAATTTGGTTTTTTACGGCTGCACCAGTTATTCGAGAATTGAAGGAGTGGAAATCGATGGGCTTGAAGCAATTGTTTGCAACGCGGCGGAGCTTCGTAACGCTCGCTACGTGTGTTGCATTGTTGGTTGGTTGCGCATTGCCGCTTAGTCGCAATGTCAATATTCCTGCAGTGCTGTTGCCTGCTCACGAGGCCTGGATATATGCGCCTGAGCCTTCGCAATTGAAGAAGTTGTTTGTGGTTTCTGGGCAAAATGTGAATGCTGGTGAAATATTGGCGCAATTTTCGTCACCAGATATTTTACAAAAGCAAAAACGCGCTGAACTTCGTTTGGCTTTGGTGGATGCGAAGCTTTCTCGGATTGCTGCCGATGGAAAAGATCGCGCTGCCTCACAGGTGTTGTTGGAAGATCGCAAGACTTTGCTTGATGAATTGCGTGGCTTGCAAAATCGCAACGCGCAGTTGACCTTGATTGCTGGTTTTGATGGTCGCATCAGCGATGTGGTGCAGGGGCTTTCTGCGGGTTCGTGGGTGGCGCGCGATACTTTATTGATGCATCAGAGTTCTGCTATTGGCGCGGTGGTTAGCGGTTTGGTGAGTGAGCGCGAATCTCTGCGGTTGAGCACTGGCAGTCGGGCGCGATTTGTCCCCGAAGATGGCGCAACCGGTGGTGTTCAAGCTTTTCTGGAAACTGTTGGTGTGCCCGGTGGCGAAGGAATTGCACTGGACTATCTTTCGTCGCTGCATGGTGGTGCTGTTGCGATGGCGCAAGTGCCTGGCCTTACGCGGCCCGTTGCTGTTTCTGGTGTTTTACCAGTTCTTTTTTTAGCCGAGGGCCCGGCACCTGCTAAAGCCATTCGTGGCACGCTGACAGTTGCCGCAATGCCCACGAGTCTGTTGAGTTTGGCTTATGGTCGCTTCGTGGCCGTGTTCCTCCGCGAAAGCGGATTTTGAACAATCTTTCGTTAAGTTATTGATGGTGATATAGATAAATGTCCTTTGCTATAGTTATTTGGCGGGATTGGATGGGATTAGTCGGGATTGTGCGGGTCAATTTTCCTTTTTAAAGCGGTTCTAAGCTATTCTTAAAGTACGTTTGGCGACACTTTTTGAACTATTCAAACGACACCAAAACCGATGAATTGACGATTTCGAAGGCGCACGATCCACTCCAAACTTTTCAAAGCAAAGCCTCTCGATTTCGGCCAGTTTGTGGCTCTGAAGTAGCTTGGTAATGAAGTCTGCTAGCTCCTGATCTTTGTCAATCTTAGAAATGGAACCTGCACCACGGTTCGGCGCAATTCCCAATGTTATCCGGATGGCAGCCAATTGAGCGTGGTCAGCCAATAGAGCATCATATGTAGCTCGGGGAATTTTCACTAAATTTGCTCTCCAATTCTTATTCATCAGATTTTAAACTCTATGTCCAGAATTGTGGAAATTTGTATCAGCTTGCCGCGTAGTAGCC